>NZ_BADY01000055.1:0-32989 GCF_000241185.1 Pseudoalteromonas sp. BSi20495 | reverse complement strand
GCACTAGGCTCGCTTTTTAAAAATACAAAACGTACGTTATTTTAGCTTGCTATCAAGCTCTTCAATTTTAGCTTTCCAGATAGCAGGGCCTTGTGTATGCGCATTGGCGCCTTCACTGTCTACTGCAACAGTCACTGGCATATCTTCTACTTCAAATTCGTAAATAGCTTCCATACCTAAATCTTCAAAAGCTACAACACGCGCTTTTTTAATCGCTTTAGATACTAAGTAAGCTGCGCCGCCTACAGCCATCAAATAAACAGATTTATGCTCTTTAATAGACTCAACCGTTGCAGGGCCACGTTCAGCTTTACCAATCATGCCTACAATGCCTGTTTTTTCTAGCATCATATCGGTAAATTTATCCATGCGAGTTGCCGTTGTAGGGCCTGCAGGACCAACTGCTTCATCGCGTACCGCATCCACAGGGCCTACGTAATAAATAAATTTATTATCAAAGTCTACGCCCTCAGGTAAACCTTCACCTGAGTTGATCATATCTTGCAGACGTTTATGCGCTGCATCACGACCTGTTAAAATAGTGCCCGAAAGTAAAACAGTTTCACCCATTTTCCATTCTTGAACATCTTTTTTAGTCAGTGTATTTAAGTCAACGCGACGTGTGCCTTCGCCCACTTCAAATGTTACTTGTGGCCAATCTTCTAGCTTAGGTGCTTTTAAATTAGCAGGGCCAGAACCGTCAAGTGTAAAATGTACATGGCGAGTTGCCGCACAGTTAGGGATCATTACTACAGGTTTTGAAGCCGCATGCGTTGGTGCTGTTTTAATTTTAACGTCAACAACCGTTGTTAAACCGCCTAACCCTTGTGCACCAATACCTAATTTATTAGCACGGTCAAAAATTTCTAAACGTAGTTTTTCTTCTGTTGTTTCTGCGCCGCGTTCCATTAACTCATGGATGTCAACCGGGTCCATTAACGACTCTTTAGCCATTACTGCCGCTTTTTCAGCCGTACCACCAATACCTATTCCTAGCATGCCTGGCGGACACCAACCAGCACCCATTGTTGGTAGTGTTTTTTCTACCCATTCAGCAACATCATCTGACGGGTTTAACATAACCATTTTACTTTTGTTTTCAGAGCCGCCACCTTTAGCCGCAACCATTACTTCTACTTTACCACCAGCCACTAAATCAATATGCACAACCGAAGGCGTATTATCTTTCGTGTTTTTACGCGTGCCTGCAGGGTCTGCAACTATAGATGCACGTAAAGGGTTATCTGGATTCAAATATGCACGACGAGTACCTTCATCAACCATTTGTTGAACGGTTAAATCTGTTTTATCCCACTTAACATCCATACCTACTTTAACAAAACAGGTAATAATACCGGTATCTTGGCAAAGTGGACGCTTGCCTTCAGCCGACATGCGTGAGTTAATTAAAATTTGTGCAATGGCGTCTTTAGCCGCTTTACTTTGTTCTTTGTTGTACGCTTTTTCGAGTGCTTGAACAAAATCAAGTGGGTGATAGAACGAAATATATTGCAATGCATCTTCAATGCTATCAATAAAGTCTTGCTGACAAATTGTACTCATAGTGGTTCCTTAAGTTACCGTTACGCGTTGTCGCGTAATCTAAATCAAACCGGTGACGGTGGTTTGCACTGTTTTTTGCAGCTTAGTGCTGCCAAAAAATTTGACTTATGATACCCTCCCAGCCCGTTTCGAGCCAGTTCTTAAAGGGGCTGTAAATGCTAAACAATAAAAAAAATTGTATTAAATTAGGCATAACACAAAACTGCATTGACGTTTTTGCGCATTTTTCACATTTGCCTTACGCAATTCTATTAGATTCTGCAAATAGTAATCATATAAACAGCCGTTTTGATATTATTGCCATTGAGCCGCAAAGTACCCTTGAAGTAAAAAATAATAAAAGCTTTTTAAATAATATAGAAAGTAGTGATAACTGCTTTGAAATTATGAATAATGAGCTTTCACGCCTTGATAAAACAAAAGCCGATTACGATTTACCCTTTAACGGCGGCTGGCTTGGCTACTTTGGCTACGATCTGGGGCGTACAATTGAAAACATCCCCACTCATGCTATTGAAGACATTAATCTTCCCCAAATGGCTATTGGCCTTTACTTAGATGCCCTTATTTACGACAAGCTGCAACAAAGCTGGTTTTATGTATCGCAGCCAAACACCGATCGATTAGCGCTTTATGAGCAATATTTAAATACGCACGTTAACTCCCAAGTTAATACGCAGTCCTTTGCCCTAAACAGCGACTGGCAATCAAATATGAGTAAAAAAGAATACGCTACAAAATTTGCCCAAATTGAGGAGTATTTAAAAAGTGGCGATTGCTACCAAATTAATTTAGCGCAGCGCTTCAACGCTCAGTTTGAAGGCTCCCCTTGGGCTGCTTATATTAAATTGCGTGAGGCAAATAAAGCACCGTTTTCAAGCTTTATAAATCACCCTCAAGGGGCTATTTTATCAATTTCCCCTGAGCGCTTTATATCAGTAAATAATAACGTTGTAGAAACCAAACCTATTAAAGGCACACTACCGCGAAAAGCGGATGCGCTGGAAGATCAACGCCAAGCCCAAATACTCGCAGCATCAGATAAAGATCGCGCTGAAAATGTCATGATTGTTGATTTACTGCGTAACGACTTAGGCAAAGTGGCAAAACCTGGCAGCGTTCACGTCCCTTCTCTTTTTGCTATTGAAAGCTTTCCGGCAGTGCATCATTTAGTAAGCACGGTAACCTCTGAACTTGATGAAGGTAAAACAGCCGTCGATCAGCTAAAAGCGGCTTTTCCGGGTGGCTCAATCACCGGTGCGCCCAAAATTAGAGCAATGGAAATAATTGAAGAATTAGAACCACATCGCCGCAGCATTTATTGTGGCTCAATTGGTTATTTAAGTGCGTGTGGAAATATGGATACGAGTATCACTATTCGCACCTTGGTGTGCCACAAAGCGCAAATTTACTGCTGGGCAGGTGGCGGAATAGTCGCTGATTCTAAAGTCGAATTGGAATATCAAGAAACTTACGATAAAGTAAATAAAATCCTCCCTTTATTAAAACAGTAGGTCGCTTTGAATAGTGAACACATTATGGCGCGGTTTCTGTTAAGCCCTACAGCTGCGCCAAACCAGTTAAAAGACACGCGTAAAAAACGCGCTAGCGCTGTTATGCTGCCAATTATTGATATAGATAACCATGCACATATTTTACTGTGTAAACGCCCTACTTATTTACACCATCACCCTGGAGAGATTTGTTTGCCAGGGGGTAAGTTTGAAGTAAGCGACATTACCCTTCGCACCACAGCCCTTCGCGAACTAAAAGAAGAGCTAAATATTGCCCAAAACAACGTTAATGTAATAGGTCACTTACCTGAGTATTCAACATTAACGGGTTTTAGTATTAGCCCCTATGTAGGTTTACTTAATAAAGGCACCACATGGGAAAATGACTATAATGAAGTACAAGCGAGCTTTTTGCTCTCGGTCACTGAGCTAAATAACGAAGCTAACTGGCAACCCTTACCTTTTCAACGATTTGGGAAAACGGTTATTTTGCAAGGTTTTAAAACGCCGCATGGTTTACTTTGGGGTGCGACTGCAAGCATTATAAAAAACTTTACAAAACAACTCGCCTTACCAGTTTAAATCTTCGTTATTAGTAGTTACACAATCACAATTCCACGTTATCATGCTCGACCGTTCAAAGAGCAGCTTCGTGCTGATAAAACAAAGTAGAGACACACACATTATGATCAGTGCATTTGATATGTTTAGCATTGGTATTGGCCCTTCGTCATCACACACCGTTGGCCCAATGCGCGCATCACGCTTATTTGTTAATGACCTACAAGAACAACAATTATTAGCAAATGTTACCGATATTAAAGTAGAGCTTTATGGCTCTTTGGGTCAAACAGGTGTTGGCCATGGTTCGGGTAAAGCCGTAATTCTTGGTTTAGCCGGTTACGACCCTGAAACTATAGATGCCGATTTAGTCGACGACATTTTAGCGACCATCGAACAAGATCAGGTTATTTATTTAAACAAAACACACAAAGCTAAGTTTCCAAAACAAGGCGCTATTGTTTTTCATCGTCGCAAAACGCTGCCTAAGCACTCTAATGCAATGGAAATTATCGCCTCAAACAACGGCGAAAAAGTTTACAGCAAAGTATATTACTCTATTGGCGGTGGCTTTATTGTTACTGACGAAGAGTTTGAAAACGAAAAACAAGCAGCCCTCGATATTAGAGAAGAAAACCCAGCCCCATTCCCATTTGGTAGCGCAAAAGAGTTACTAGAAATGTGTAAAGAGTCAGGGCTTAGTGTTTCAAGCTTGATGATGAAGAACGAAAAAACACTGCGCACTGAAGATGAAATAAAAGACACGCTGTTTCATATCTGGAAAGTAATGATGGCCTGTATTGACCGTGGTATGCGTACAGAAGGTATTTTACCTGGCGGCTTAAAAGTAAAGCGCCGTGCGCCTAGCTTATACTTAAAACTAAATATAGAAGTCAGTAACGACCCACTTCGTGCAATGGACTGGGTTGATTTATTTGCCCTTGCCGTAAACGAAGAAAATGCGGCAGGTGGCCGTGTAGTTACCGCACCAACTAATGGTGCTGCGGGTATTTTACCAGCTGTACTTATGTACTATCACACATTTGTGAAAGAAGTAGACCGCGATATAGCCACACGTTATTTATTAACGGCTGCTGCTATTGGTATTTTATATAAAAAGAATGCCTCTATATCGGGTGCCGAAGTAGGTTGCCAAGGTGAAGTTGGCGTTGCGTGCTCTATGGCAGCAGGCGCATTAACAGAAATTGTTGGTGGCAATGTTGTGCAAGTAGAAAACGCAGCAGAAATTGGTATGGAACATAATTTAGGCCTCACGTGCGACCCTGTTGGTGGCTTAGTACAAGTGCCGTGTATTGAACGCAATGCAATGGGCGCGATTAAAGCAATTAATGCCTCACGTTTAGCTATTCGTGGCAGTGGAGAGCAAAAGGTATCACTTGATAAAGTGATTAAAACCATGCTTGAAACCGGCAATGATATGAAAACCAAATACAAAGAAACCGCTCGCGGTGGATTGGCTGTTAATATTATTGAATGTTAAAAATAACTAAAAAAGGCCATACAAATTTGTATGGCCTTTTTTATCTAGCTGTATAAATTTAAGACAAAAATGCAAATTTAATAATAAACAGTGCCGTTAAAATCCATACGCTAATTGTGACTTCGTCTTGCTTACCACACAACACTTTTACTACCGTATAAGATATAAAACCAAGTGCTATACCATGAGCAATTGAAAACGTTAATGGCGTCATCAGTAAAACGACTGTAACGGGAATGGCATCGGTCATATCATCCCAATTAACAAACTTCAGATTTTGTAGCATTAAAACTGCAACATATAAAATGGCTCCAGCGGTTGCGTAAGCTGGTACCATTTGCGCAAGTGGTGCAAAAAACATCATAAGTAAAAAGCAAATACCTACCACAACTGCTGTTAAACCAGTACGCCCACCTACAGATACACCTGCAACAGACTCTATATAAGATGTTGTAGTAGAAGTCCCCAACATAGCGCCTGCAATTGTTGCTGTACTGTCAGCACTTAGCGCTCTTCCTAACCGAGGCATATTTCCTTTTTCATCAGCAAGCCCTGCTTTTTGAGTAACTGCAACTAAAGTACCCGAGGTATCAAATAAATCCACAAACAAAAATGCGAAAATAACGCTCAACATAGATAATTCAAGTGCAGCACCAAAGTCAAGCTGCATAAAAGTAGGTAAAATAGAAGGAGGCGTAGCAACAATTCCATGGTATTCAACAAGCCCTAAAGCCAGTGCGATACCGGTCACTAATAAAATACTAATTAACACACCACTTTTAAAGTTACGATATAAAAGCGCAGCAATAATAAAAAAGCTGAAAATAGCTAATAATGGGCCAGCTGAAGTTATATCACCTAATTGTACTAACGTTGCAGGGCTGGCAACGATGATCCCCGCATTTTTAAGAGCAATTAAAGCTAAAAATGCGCCAATACCCGTTGCAATGGCCCGCTTTAAAACCAAAGGAATGGCATTAATAATCCACTCACGAACTTTAAACAGGCTTAGAAGTAAAAATATACACCCAGACATAAAAACAGCACCTAATGCCGCCTGCCATGTGTAACCCATCCCTAATACAACACCATATGTAAAAAATGCATTTAACCCCATTCCAGGCGCTAATGCTAAAGGATAATTAGCCCACAACCCCATAATAAAACAACCAATAGCAGCTGCAATACAAGTTGCTACAAAAGCAGCTCCCTGATCCATTCCAGCCTCTGCTAACATGGCAGGGTTAACAAATACAATGTAAACCATTGTGATAAATGTAGTAATACCCGCAATGCATTCACGGCGGACTGATGAGCCATTCTCACTAATTTTAAATAAAGCTTCGAGCATAATAGACTTATGGTTGTAAAAAGTGGCAATATTTTAACATAAAAATCATCTTTTACAGGACATTTTACCTTGCGATATACTAAACTATTGACTTAGTTACATAACGAATGAGTGAGCATGATAAAAACAACACCGACAGGCCAAGATTTAGAGCAGCAGTTAGACAATATACTGTCCTTTGTCACGCAACCTAGCGACACTAACTCAACGCCAACTAACGAAAATAGTCAGCAAAATACACTGAACAAAGCACTGTATTATTTAAAAAACAATCAAAATGCACTTGCTGCGAAGTGGATGCGTTTAGCTGCGATGTCTGGAGAACTTCGAGCACAATTTTACTTAGGACTATTTTTTGTAAAAGGCCAAGGTGTTCCGCAAAGTGTATTTCATGCTGTTGCATGGCTAAGCTTATCAAGTAGTCAAGGTCACGAGCCAGCAACTACTGCATTAACTGACTTGCGTAAACACATTGAAACTAAACGCTTTAAAGATGCCCAATGCTACGCTGCAAGTTTATATGAACAAATTCACCAATTGCAGTTTTCTCACCTAATACCAAATAACGCTAACGAAGAGTAAATTACACATACGAAACTATGCTGTAATTTACACATGAAATCATTATTTAAAGCTGCCATATCAACCTTCAACAGGTGTATACAGTATTCAACACAATAATGCACAGTTGGAAACAACAACATAAAGGTAAATTTAAATCATTAAATATTAATAACTTAAAAAAATGACAATTTAAAAAAAGTCTAAATCTTAAATTATCGTACAAAAAAATAGCAAAAAACACTTGCACACAAACACTGTATAAACTACTGTATGTAAATACTGTATAAAAACCCAGTGAGTGAGGCGATATGTTACAACCAATTACCGTACGAACAGTTAAAAGCTACCAACAAGACAATAAAAGCGATTGTGTTAATTTAATTGAAATTGAAGATGAAATTTCGGCAACATTTGAGCTATTAAAAGTATTACATCAATACAATAGCTTAAATGCTTGGACATTATTAATCGCACCCGATCACGTCCCTAGTAAAGCGCTACTTGATTCGTGCTCTATCGATACGAGTAAATTACTCGTTATTAGACAAAAACACTTAGTGAATCTAGAGTACGTATTAAATTCGGCTTTACACAACGGTAATTTTGCAGCTGTAATTACTTGGACTGATATAGTTAATAACCAGCTATTAACTAGCTTATCTCTGGATATGAGTAAAACAAATACAAAGTTATATTGCTTCACGAAAAACAAACAAACCACAGAGATATTACTAGCTCAATAATCTTGTTAAACTAACATTTTAGCTTTACACCAAAATTATGACCTCACTGAATAAAACATTATGTCTTTGTGGCAGCCAACAAAATTATGTTGACTGCTGCGAACCTTTTCATTTGGCAGTACAGCATCCTCAAACACCAGAGCTACTTATGCGCTCTCGTTATAGTGCTTATGCACTCAAAAATGCTAAGTATATTTATCAAACATATACAACAGATAAACAGCCCGAAAACCCCGTTAAAGAAATTAAAGAATTTGCAGATGGTT
This sequence comes from Pseudoalteromonas sp. BSi20495, assembly GCF_000241185.1. NCBI lineage: Bacteria > Pseudomonadati > Pseudomonadota > Gammaproteobacteria > Alteromonadales > Pseudoalteromonadaceae > Pseudoalteromonas > Pseudoalteromonas sp. BSi20495. The sequence continues at coordinate 24,926 of NZ_BADY01000055.1, read as the reverse complement.
GCCGCTTTATAAAACTGACAATTATAGACTCAGGGCACGATGATAGTCAGGGTTTTGTAGAATTTAAAGCGCACTACTTTTATGATAATTTATACTGTGAATTGCACGAACAATCAAAATTCATTAAAGAAAAAAATCAGTGGAAATATTCTGACGGCGTTATATTACCTGTTGCAGATATAAAAATTGGCAGGAACGATGATTGCCCATGTGGCAGTACTAAAAAGTATAAAAAGTGCCATAGCCTATAAACCTCAACTTACCCAGGCATCAGGTATTTTGAAATACACTAATTAGTTAAATGGTATGTACTCTAGTTTTGTACATATTATTTAACTTAATGTGGCGCATACGCACGAAAAGTTATTTATTTCCAAAAAACTCAGCGTCTCTAAATAAAATTTTATACCAATCTGCTTATGTATGGGGTCTATTTAACGTTAAGAAAATTACGCTAGAACTAGGCAAAAGTTTTTGTATCTAGTTGTTCTAAATAAAAAATTTTAACGACGTTATAGTGCAATTTAATTCGTTAAATTGATCAAATATTTATGCAGGTTGGTATTATAGGGTTATGAGATAATTTATATTGTTCAAATACTTATACCAACTCTTTTAATTAAGTGATCTATTTTTAGATAACAGAATCGTGTCGATAACAAGACAAAAAATCGTTATTTAATTGTCCTATATCAGAAATTTTTAACGCCGTTAGCGTCAGATTTAATCCCTCAAACTGATTAAGCATGATTGCGGATTGGTTGGTTAGTATTATTCAGATTGATATTAAAACCCACATAACAAAAATGGACCACTTGGGTCCATCTCTACTTTACGAGTACTTAAAATTTAAGAGTTACTCGTCGTCATCTAAATCAGCTTGTTGACGCTGTGCCGGCTTTGCTAAAATCTCTACGTAGAAAGACTTTAAATCTTGCTTTTCGATGTCGCTGATATGATTGCTAATCTCTGCAACGTGCACTACTTGAGCATCTTCAGCTGTATTACCAAACTTACAGTCAAATGCCCAGTAATCAGCATCTTCAGGTAGCGTTTTATTACGTTCTCTTTTCAAATATTTTTTCACTTCGTGCTTTGCAGCATCGACCATACGAGGGTATTTGATTTTCTCGTGATTCAGCGTGAATGTTTTCTTCATTACGTTCCTAATTACCTTGGTTTAATGATAACGGCATTTCATGTCATACCATTTGACATCATTATAGCAATTGCATTAAATTTTTGGATGGTTTTTTTAAACTAAATCAATTTTTAGGCAATTAACATTATAAATAGCTACAAAGCCTCTCTTTTTAGCCATCATTATTATAAAAATGACCATTTAAAGCTTGTTTTACTGTGCCTGACATAAGCTGATTTGAAATCGTAGATAGATAAATTATTTTGTAGGTCAATATTATGCTGTAGCTAAGTGAAGCGGTTGATGTAATGATTCATCATTAAGACCATCATAGAATGAAGCTACGTCCATTTGCGGATGCGATAGCTGAGTCTCTTTGTTCTTAATACGTCTGCGCACAGCTAGCTCACAATTATCAAGCACATTGAGTGGAATATGAGCTAAATCATTTCTTATTGAAAGTGGTTCAGGGTTTAAGCAGTGTCGTAACTTAATATCGCTCATACCTGCATGCTCTCCCACATTTGATAATAAAGCGGCGTTGTGTTGCCCAATCAACATATTAAATTCATCCGGTGCTAAAGGCTGCTTCGGACCCGAACCAAATTGCTTACGAAGTGTCTCTTCTTCAACAATAGGGTTTTCAATATCTGTTTTTGGAAAATGGAACTGACTAAAATCAAGCGCATCGTGGGATAACATTGCCAATAAAAGAGAAAACTCTCCTCGACGTTGTTCGTGTACACTTTTATTCAACCGTGTACTTAGTTGACTCTCTGTGATTAACAAACCGTCGATTTGCATAGACTTTAGCCGATTATTGTAGGTAATAGATATTTATCGGCTTTATTTCATTTTTCTTTAGCTTTTTTCTTTACTTAAATATAAGTTTTGCTATTATCAGCGCCGTTGCACTGGAGGGGTTCCCGAGCGGCCAAAGGGATCAGACTGTAAATCTGACGGCTCAGCCTTCGCTGGTTCGAATCCAGCTCCCTCCACCACTTTTTCTTACCGACTAAGTTAAGTGGGGTACCAAGTGTAACAAAATTAGTGTGGAGGGGTTCCCGAGCGGCCAAAGGGATCAGACTGTAAATCTGACGGCTCAGCCTTCGCTGGTTCGAATCCAGCTCCCTCCACCACTTTTCTTCTAAAATACCTTATATTTTAAACTTCAATATTTTTTAAAATTCCCACTGTAAACTTTGTCCATTATTCTTTAACCAATCTGATGCTGTCTTATGATCCGGATAAAACTTAGCTACACGTTGCCAAAATACACGACTGTGGTCTAAGTGACGTAAATGCGCCAACTCGTGGACTATGACGTAGTCTATAATTGATTTTTTGGCTCCAATCAAGAGTAAGTTAAACGTAAGCTCACGTTTACTATTACAACTCCCCCATTTACGTTTATAGATACGTATTCGTAAATCATTCGGTAAAGGTTCCTCCATTAGTTTACAAAAGTGGGCAAGACGCATATCAATATATAATCCTAATTTTTCAGTTAAATACGCCTCAAGTAATGTTTTATACTTCAATTTTTTATGGCTCACTCGAGAAGAACACAATACGCTTAATGTATTCTCATGCTCTATAACTTGAGAATGCAAAGCGTGTTCAAACGTTATGTCTATAAGATTTGAGAAAATTAGAATTTTATGTGTTTCGAGTGGATATTGCTTTGAGTCTGCAATATTAATCTGTTTATCAAGTTGGCTATTTACCCAATCTCGTTTCTCAACCAACCATAAATCCAACTGTTTTTTAGGAACATAATGAGGCGCATAAACGGTTATTGACCGTTGGTGCACTTTAATAGCAACAGTCTTACGTCGGGCACTTCGCTTTAATTGATACTCAAACAACAGTTCTACCACATTTAACCAACACGAAATTTCTAATATTTTATACCAATAGGCTTAAGTATGGGATCTAATTAATAATAAAAAACTGGTCTATAACTAAGTGAAAACTTTATATCTAACTGCTTCAAACGATAATAGAAGACCAAGCCCTGCTGACCTTACAATATTAAAGTTCATTTTATCTAAGAGCGATTTAATCGCTGCGTGAGGTGTGTCACCTAGTGGGGTCGGTAACTTTTCATGCGTTACCTTACTGACTTACATCCATGTGAAAACAAGTAAAAACCTAGCAAAGCTTCTGCGTCCTGATCACGATTTTCACCTATATTTGTGCAGCGACAAAACGTAAATTAACTTTAGGTTGAATCCTAAAACAGCGCATGTCTGGCACTTATGTTAACTGTACAAGCACAAATAATTGCTAAAAAATACAGTTTCACTTGAAACAAAAAAGCAGCGAATAAACCCCAATTAGATATTATTCAAAGTGATAGCAGTATGATAAAAACTTACACATAAATTCATATAATGGGAATTATAGGATTAACTACATTAGCTTTTTTTTAGATGAATGCGAACCTAAGTTAACCGATGGATAGTAAAGTTTTATATACGAGTAATCATGAGATGTGATCTCATGGCTATTACCACTGTCATCTTTAAAATACATTGAAAACGTTACACCATGATCAGCAAGAACCGCTTTTATATTTAAACTTTCAAGATGACTAAGCCACTGTATAAATTGCTCCCCTGTTGCCAAAAATGCAATTCCTTTACTGCGCCCCTCACCTTCAAAAAGTGCTAAACGAGTCTTTGAACTAGCATCCTCGAGCGTTAAAGGTCCTCGTCCGTCCTCATTCCAAAAAGCAAGTTCGGGTACTATACTAAAACCTAAAACGCGCTCATACCATTTAACTGCATTCGATAAATTTTCAACATTCAAATGGCAATGATCAATACCTGATAATTTAGGCATATTTTTATTATCCACGTTACTCACCAATTTCTGACTTTAATTGCTCTAAAAACTCATGCATGTAAACTGTACGCCTATTCGCTTCTGCTTTAGCTGATGGGGTATTCATGCTTTGAGCAATATGTAATAGTTTTATAAAAAAATGATCAAGTGTATATTTTTTATCATCAGCTTCTCGTTCAATACAAAAAGGGTCTTCTGGGTTATACAATAACCGAGAAATTGAGCCGCCAACTTTCATACATCGACTCACTCCAATCGCACCTAGTGCATCCATTCTGTCAGCATCTTGTACTATTTGCGCCTCAACTGTTTTAATTTCTATATTTGCGCTAAAGCTATGAGCCGCAATAGCATGATGAATATCATCAAAAAGTGACTCGTCATAATCAATCGATTTTAAAAATTCCAGTGCCTTATCTGCTGCCATAGTAGAGGCTTTTGCACGATCAGGGTGGTTTTTAGCCACCGCCACACAGTCATGCATCCACGCTGCAGGTAATACAACTGACATATTAGCCTGCTCTGCATTACATAGTTTTATTGCAACGCGCACCACTCGCTCTATATGCGTAATATCGTGAGCCACATCGGCATGCACTAAAGAGGTTATAAATTCTCTGCATTGTGAATTAAGTATTTGTAAATCGGGGCTTAAAACGGCGTCAGGCACTTTCAGGTTCCAAAAGCTAATTAATAAGTGAATTATTAGTACTTTACCGTGCTTTATAGCCCTCTTGCAAAACATTCATTGTATGTTGCCCGCTGCTTGACTAAAATACAGCGCTTATTTATTACTACTGAGAAGCCTTATGTCATCTGCCGTTTACCTACAAGCTGGTCGCGATAAATCATTAAAAAGAAAACACCCTTGGTTATTTTCAAAAGCCATCAAAAAAATTAAAGGTAAACCTGGATTAGGCGACACAGTAACGATTCACGATAGCGAAGGTAAGTTTTTAGCAACTGCTGCTTATAGCCCTCATTCACAAATTCGTGCACGTGTTTGGAGCTTTGACGAAAAGGAAATCATCGATCAAAACTTTTTTGAACGCCGTTTACGTCGCTCATTAGAAGCACGGAGCCAAGTAATAGAAGAAGGCGGATTAACAGGCTTTAGATTATGTGCAGCTGAGTCTGATTACTTACCAGGCGTTACAATCGATAAATTTGATAATGTACTAGTTTGTCAGTTACTAAGTGCGGGTGCCGAGCGTCATAAAGGCGAGATTGTTGGCGCGTTAATGGCTATTTTTCCAGGTTCTAGCATATACGAGCGCTCAGACGTAGAAGTACGTACAAAAGAAGGTTTGGAGCCAATTAAAGGTGTTCTTTGGGGTAATGAGCCAACACAACCTGTACTTATTGAAGAAAACGGCTTAAAAATTGAAGTCGATATAATTGAAGGTCATAAAACCGGATTTTACTTAGATCAACGCGATAGCCGTGCTGCACTTGAGCGTTTTTCAAAAGACAAAACGGTACTTAACTGTTTTAGTTACACAGGTACATTTTCGTTGTACGCTTTGCGTGGCGGGTGTGAGCATGTCACTAACGTTGATGTATCGCAACCAGCGTTAGATACTGCTAAACGTAATGTTGAGCATAATAACTTAGACTTAAATAAAGTTGATTTTGTGAAGCAAGATGTCTTTAAGTTACTGCGTCAATACCGCGACGAAGGCAGACAGTTTGATACCATCGTAATGGATCCACCAAAGTTTGCTGATAATAAAGCGCAGCTAACGGGCGCGTGTCGTGGTTATAAAGACATCAACATGATTGCCATGCAAATACTAAAACCAGGTGGAACATTACTGACATTCTCTTGCTCTGGCTTAATGGAGCAAAACCTATTTCAAAAAGTTGTTGCTGATGCGGCTCTTGATGCGGGCAAAGATCTACTTATAATGGAACGATTAAATCAAGCAGCCGATCACCCAATTGCGGGTAGCTACCCTGAAGGCTTTTACTTAAAAGGCTTAATTTGTAAGGTTTTTTAATATCTAATCATTCAATTTAATTAGTTAAACTGAATGATTTCAAGGCCTGCTGTTATTGTGCCATCATCTTCTTTGCTGGCACGTATTACCTTAGCCGTTGCTTTTAACGGTGCAATGCTAGGGTGAGTAGACGCTATATCAACTGTTAAAATAGTATCTGGCTCAAGTAAATCATCCAAATGCAATGATAACCCTGTCGCGCTCAAATCAACACACTCTGCCGTATAATTCAAGCCAGCTACTGGCTCCACTGTTGTTAAATTTGCAGTCGCATTTACCTGCATACGTCTAAAGTTTCGTTTGTCATCTGTGAACATAAATCCCTCTAAACTATTGTATTAATTTGCTCTAACAATACACTCATTGAAAATGGTTTTACTACATAAGCGTCGCATCCTGCGTCAAATCCGGCTTTTTTCTCCAACTCCGACTCAAGGCCAGATACCATAACAATAGGTATATTTTTTGTCTCCGGGGTATGTTTTAGCATACGACATGTATCGTAACCATCAAGTCCTGGCATGCACACATCAAGTAAAATTATATCAGGTGGATTAGCAACCGCTGATGCTAAACAACTTTTACCTGAATCAGCATAGCTCACATCAAATTTAGCAGTGAGTGCTGCTTTAAGAATTTCATAATTAAAATACTCGTCGTCGACGACTAGCAGCCGTCGTGTTTTAGGTTCGATCAATGAGGACATGGGTATGCCGTTTCCTTCTCAAAGCAAAAATAAGTCCTCCCATTAAGGTACTAAGCTTAATAGAAAATGCAAGTTTTATTCTATTTCTTTTATTGCATTTAAAATGCGTTTTGATGAAATAGGATAAGGAGTTCCTAATGTTTGGGCAAACAAAGAGACTCTTAGTTCTTGCTGCATCCAAAAAATAGCGGTTACTTCTTGGGGAATTGGCAACCCTTTAGGTGTTTTATTAGTTAATTTCTTATATTCAATTGCCACTTTATCAAGTTCAAGTACGCATAACCTATCTCTGTTTGGATCAACTGGTAATTTTTCTAAGCGTTTTTGAATAGCTTTTAGGTAACGGATTAAATCCGTTATTTTATCTGCGCCATGCGCGCTCACAAAACCTTTAAATATAAGTGACTCAAGCTGTGATTTTATATCGCCGTGCGCCGTTATCATGGTTAAATCAACGCGCCCTTTCATTTTTTTATGCAGCGCGTGAGCAATACTTAATACTTGCTCAACCTGCGTTGCAATCGACACAACAGCATCACCGAGCTCACCGCGTATTTGCTCTTTTACTGTTTCAAATGCTTTTTCGTCACGTATATCACCGTGTTTAACTAATAAGCTATCGACACCTGCGGCTATACAGTCATCAATTAAATCAGCTATTTTACCAAATGGATTAAAGTACAAACCCAGCTTTGCTTTATTCGGTAAGTTTTGTTGTAAATACTTAATTGGCGATGGCACATTTAATAACACTAAACGGCGCAAACCTTGTTGATGTGCTTGCTGCGCTTTTGCTTCGTTATCAAACAGCTCCACTGCAGCGGCTGATTTTTTATCCACCAGCGCAGGGTATGCTTTTATCTCATATTGGCCTTGTTTTTTAACATATGAAGATGGCAGCTCACCAAAATCCCATTGTGTTAGGTCTGATTTTTCAATGCCTTTATCGGCTACTTTAGAGAGTGTTTCGGTTACTTCACCTTGCAGCTCTGCTTTAAGTTTGGCTAAATCAAGTCCACGAGCAAGTAACTTATCGTGTTCATCACGTACTTCAAACTGCAATCTTAAATGCGGTGCAAGCGCGGTTAAATCCCATGCCTCTGGATCAACTTTTACACCTGTCATTCTCAATAAACGCGTCGTTAATGCATCAATTAAGCTCCCTTGCATTGGCTCAATAGCTGCCAGCACTGCATCAGCATAGTTTGGTGCTGGCACAAAATTACGACGAAGCGATTTAGGCAATGACTTTATAAGTCCACTTATTAGCTCATGCCTAAATGCTGGTATGTGCCAGTCAAAACCACTTTCTTGCACTTGATTCAACAGCGCGACCGGTATTTGTACCGCAACGCCATCAACGGCTTGGCCTGGATCAAAATGATAAGCAAGCGGCAATATAATATTGTCTTGCTGCCATGTATCAGGGTAGTCAAACTCGGTTATATTACTTGCACCATGCTGCATTAACTCTTCACGAGTCATGTGTAAGTAATGCTTATTTTGTTGTTTTTGTGTTTTATACCATTTTAAAAATGCAGCGCGGTTATTAATTTCTTTGGGTATTTTTTTATCGTAAAATTCAAATAACGTTTGCTCATCAACTAAAATATCACGACGACGTGACTTATTTTCCAGAACTTGAATATCTTCTATTAGCTCACTGTTAAATGCTAAAAAGCGCTCGTTTAAGCCCAGTTCTTGCTCAACTAATGCAGTGCGTACAAAAAGCTCTCGACTCACTTTAGGGTCAATATTGCTATAAACACAGCGGCGTTTGTTTACAACGAGTAGGCCGTACAAAGTTTGCTGCTCAAACGCAATTACCGCACCTGGCTTTTTCTCCCAATGAGGTTCTGTGTAACTACGTTTTACTAGGTGTTGTGCTAATGGCTCTACCCAGTTAATGTCTATTTTTGCATTTGTGCGGGCATATAATTTACTGGTTTCTACCAGCTCTGCTGACATGATCCATTTAGGGCTCTTTTTAAATAAACCTGAACCCGGAAAAATATGAAACTGACTATTACGTGCGCCTTTGTATATTTGTTTTTCATCTTTAAAGCCAATGTGGCTTAGCATCCCGCTTAATAACGCCTTGTGCACAAGCTCGCCATCAGCCGCTTGGCTGGTTGCTTTCATGCCCATTTCGTTACACACAGTACTTATTTGATAAACAATATCTTGCCATTCACGCAGACGCATATAGGCCAAAAAGTCTTTTTGACACAGCTTTCTAAATTGGCCGTTAGTCAGCTCGCTTTGCTGCTCTTCTAGGTAATTCCATAAGTTTAAAAAAGCAATAAAATCTGAATCTGGGTCGTCAAAACGACCGTGCTTTTCATTGGCCGCAGCACGTTTTTCTTGTGGGCGTTCACGTGGGTCTTGAATAGACAATGCTGCCACAATAATAATTACTTCACGCAATGCGCCAAGTTTATGGGCCGTAAGTACCATTTTAGCTAAACGAGGGTCAACCGGTAATCGGCTAAGCTCTCTACCTGAAGCGGTTAAACTCGTTTTGTTATCACGTTTGTCTGGTTTTACTGCTTGTAGTTCTTCTAATAACGATAGACCATCACTTATATTACGGCTATCTGGCGCTTGCACGAACGGAAATTGCGCCATATCACCAAGCCCGAGTGCCAACATTTGCAAAATAACTGAAGCAAGATTAGTACGCAGTATTTCAGGGTCGGTAAACTCTGGGCGCGATAAAAAATCATCCTCAGAGTACAAGCGAATACAAATACCCGCTTCAACACGTCCACAACGACCCATACGTTGATTAGCACTTGCTTGTGATATAGGCTCTATTGGCAAGCGCTGTACTTTTGTACGATAGCTGTAGCGACTTATACGCGCAGTACCTGGGTCTATTACATAACGAATACCCGGCACAGTGAGCGATGTTTCGGCTACGTTAGTCGATAAAATAATATGGCGACGAGAATGTGGCGCAAATATACGGTTTTGCTCTGCGTTAGATAAGCGCGAATAAAGTGGCAATACATCGGTGTGTTTTAAATTACGCTTGCTAAGTGCATCAGCGGTATCGCGTATTTCACGCTCACCATTTAAAAATATGAGAATATCGCCAGGGCCTTCAGCGCACAGCTCATCAACGGCATCAAAAATACCTTGTAGCTGATCGCCCTCCGCTTCCATATCATCTTTATTAATATCAGTAATAGGGTTGTAGCGCACATCAACTGGGAAAGTACGACCCGATACTTCTATAATAGGCGCATCATCAAAGTGCTTTGAAAAGCGCTCAGGATCAATAGTCGCTGAGGTAATTATTATTTTTAAATCAGGGCGTTTTGGAAGTAGGTTTTTTAAGTAACCTAGAATAAAGTCGATGTTTAAACTACGCTCATGCGCTTCATCGATAATAATCGTGTCGTATTGATTTAAAAAGCGGTCTTGCTGAATTTCTGCCAGTAAAATACCGTCAGTCATCAGTTTTACATACGTATTATTAGAAACCTGATCGCTAAAACGTATTTTAAAGCCAACTTGCTGACCAAGCTCACACTTCATTTCTTCAGCAATACGATTAGCCACGGTACGCGCTGCTAATCGGCGTGGTTGCGTATGCCCTATTAAACCATCAACACCACGACCAAGCTCTAAACACATTTTAGGTATTTGCGTTGTTTTGCCTGAGCCCGTCTCACCGGCAATAATAACCACTTGGTTATTTGCAATGGCGTCTTTAATTAATTCCTTTTTTTGACTTACTGGCAATTGCTCAGGGTAAGTCACTTTAGGGAGGCCAGCTAAGCGCTTATCGCGTAATTCTTGGCTACGGGTTATATCAGCCGCTATTTTTTCAAGCGCGTTGGCATGCTTGTTTTCATCGGTTATTTTTTTTACGCCATGTAAGCGTTTTTTGAAAATGAATTGATCTTTTTTTAAGCACGTTTTTAGCTCGCCAAACAACTGACCTAGGTTTACCACCCGCATACCTTATAAAATTAGTTAAAGAGCCGTAATTGTATCAAATTAAACGGCTGGGGTTAATCCTACAAAATGCATAACGCGAGGTTGTTTGTTATATAAACGCTGTTATTGAACTAAACGGTGAATAATAAATTTATTTTAAGCAGTTATTTTCAGCGCTAACTACATTGAATAAATTAAATGACGTTGGCTTATTCGTCGTTAAAAATGCCCACGTAGGTCGCTTGCGTATTCGATTTACTAGCTCGATACATGCCAGAGGTATTAAACGGCAAGCTAATATTACCCTTAGTATCAATAATAATGACGCCGCCAGTGCCACCAATGGGCTTAAGCACACCGTTTATAACTTCATCCCCTGCTTCGGCTATGGTTTTACCTTGGTACTTAACGCGCGCACATATATCGCTTGCTACGTTATAGCGAATAAAGTATTCACCGTGTCCTGTTGCTGATACCGCGCACGATTCATTTTCAGCAAATGTTCCGGCCCCAATTACCGGCGCATCCCCCACGCGGCCATAACGTTTTGCCGTCATACCACCGGTTGATGTACCTGCTGCTAAATTACCATTTTTATCAAGCGCCACTGCGCCAACCGTGCCCATTTTGTAAGAGTTAGGTAATGCTTTGTGCGCGGCTTGGTACTCTTTACTGGTTGCTTTGGCTTTATCTAATTTTTGTTTTGCTTTTAAAAGTGCTTTGTAACGAGATTCGGTATCAAACAAGTTATTTTCGATAAGCTCAACACCTTGCTCTTTAGCAAACTCCTCAGCGCCTTGCCCACTGAGCATTACGTGTACAGAGTTATCCATTACCAAACGCGCTAAATTAATTGGGCTCTCAATATGCTTTACACCCGCAACTGCACCTGCTTCACGGTTTCGACCATCCATTATTGATGCATCAAGCTCATGTCCGCCATCGTAAGTGTATACCGCTCCACGCCCTGCATTAAAATAAGGGGATTGCTCTAATACTGCAATTGCTGCAGTCACCGCATCTAAGCTTTCGCCGCCTTGATGTAATACTTTATAACCTGTCTCTACTGCTTGCGTTAATTTTGCCCGATACTCTTTTTCTTGAGCGGGTGTAAATCGTGCTTTTTCTATTGTCCCTGCCCCACCATGAATCGCAATGGCAAAAGGAGTCTCTGCAGCTAATGCACTATTGCTTAAAGCAACAAGGCTGCTCGCAAAAATGGCTAATAATGGTATTTTCATAATGAGTTCTTTTATGGGGAAGTTATAAACCAATGTGAATGGTTGCGGGCTTAATTTCAACCAAAGTGAGTTTAATGACATAAAAAAAGCGCCTTAAGGCGCTTTTTCAAAATTTAACGTGTTTGTAATTAAGCTTGTTGAGCTTTTAAACGCGCTAAACGTGCTACTTGATGAGTAGACGTTAAGAAAGAATAAATTGGTGCTAAGTAACCACGTTTACGAAGCTCTAGGAAATCAGCATCGCTTAGCTCGTTTAGCTTTTTCTCATCGATAAGGTAAATACCGTTTATGTCTTTTTTCTCGCCTTTAATGTCTACTGTAAGCGTTTGCGCAATTAGTAGCTCTTTATCAGCAAGGAATTTAGTGAACGCTTCAGTTACTTGAGAAAACTCAATAAAAGATACAAGCGCTTCTTTACGACGTTTTAGGTAATCAGTCTCTTCGCCATTTTCGAATAATGCGTTGCCTTCATCTTCACCAACAAGCGCACTTGCTTCATCAATTACAATGCCGAATTGATCTTGCTCTGGGTGCTTAACTAGACCCAGTGGGTAACGAGTAGATGCCATTGGTGCAAATGCTGCTGTCCATTTACCATCTTCTACAAAAAGGTTTTCGCCTGGCTCAAGACCAAACATAGCGACAGCTTGGTAAGTGTCATTTTCGTTATTTTTAACGAATGACATTGGAAACTCGTTTGCTACACGTGCAAACTCATGTGCAACTACTGGCACTAAATGTTGAGTTTTCATGAATTCTACATTGATGCCATTTTTAATTTTAATGTTGGCATGTTTTTCGTTGTGTAAAGGCTGTACTTGTTGCTCCGCCATGTTACTGCTCCGTTTATTTTTAGTTTATGTGTTTCATTTTTAATACCTTAAGGCTAATGCTTTTGAAACCAAAAAGGAAGGGAAACTTTTATGACAGTCGTCATCAAAAAATAAAATTTAACTAAATCCAAGCGTTGCTAAAAAACACACAACCAAAACACATAAAATCAGATTAAAAACAATACACTTAATGATTGTTTTTAATACAAGTTACGGATACTCATTCACATTGATTAACAGTCAGAGTGCGTTTATTTATAGTGTTTAGACTTAAATTTGAACAAATAAAAAAGGACAGCTTATATAAGCTGCCTTTAAAAATCACATTGGTACTTTAATTTATGGCGCCCAATACACTTCAATATTTATGCTTGGGTGGTTAAGTACAGCGCGAAGTGGCATATCATTAACATCGCCCCCCGCTTTTGCTTGCTTATAAACAGCGAGTTTTTCTTCACCGCTAATTAAAAGCTTAACTACTTTAGATTGCACAATGGCATTTAAAGTTAGTGTCATTCTCTCAGTAATACTACCGGTTACTTCACTTTCAATCGCGTTAATAGCACACACTGATTGTGTGGTTGTTAAACCATGCTCTAAACCGTTTGCATTTGGAAATAACGACGCTGTATGGCCATCTGGGCCCATACCTAAAATAGTCACATCATATGGTATTTTTAGTTCGCTATAAGCCGCTTCACACTCTTGTGTGCCCTGTTGGGCCGTTGCAGCAGTGTTCTTCATAGTAATAAAGTTAGCAGCACTACCATGATTTTGTAATAATGTACTTTTAATAAATGCTTCATTACTTTTTTCATGGCTTGAGTCTACCCAACGCTCGTCAACCATAGCAACATCAACATGTTGCCAATCTAAATCAAGGGTTGATAAATGCTTATAAGCAGGTGCTGGTGATGAACCGCCTGATACCATCAATACAGCACGTCCATCATTTTTAATACCATCACGCAGTGATTGCTCAAGCGTTGCTGAAAGCTCTTTCGTCAACGCATCTTTATTATCAAAAAATTTCTCAACTAATGTTGCCATATTTATGCCTTATCGCCCGCGTTAAACCACACATGGCTCTTCTCTGCCAATAACTCATCGGCATCATCAGGACCCCAGCTACCTGCACGATAAAGTGCCGGTTTGCCTTTTTCTTGCCATCTGTCAATAATTGGATCAATCCATTTCCACGCTTGACGTACTTCATCACGATGAATAAATAACGATGGGTTATCGGCAGCCGCATCAAGCATTAAACGCTTGTATGCATCTGAGTGAAAACCGTTACTGTAAGCTTGTGAAAGCTCAATATTCATCGTTACTGGTTCAAGTTGCATTTCCAAATTATCGAGGCGCTTAGACATAAGCGTTAGTTGAATTGTTTCCTCTGGCTGCAAGCGAATAACAAGGCGATTTGGCTCAATATTACCTACGTTATCTTCGTAAATATTATGAGATACTTTTTTATATTCAACCACAATTTCTGCACAGCGCTTAGCCATACGTTTACCTGTACGAAGATAAAATGGAACACCAGCCCAACGCCAGTTATCAATGTGTGCACGAATCGCAACAAAGGTTTCTGTTTTGCTAGAGCCTTCTTTTAGTTCTTCAAGATAACCGGGTACAATTTTACCATTTAAGTCACCAGGCACATATTGACCGCGCACAATATTTTCATCAACATCGCTACCATTCAGTGGGCGAAGTGCTTCTAATACCTTTAGCTTTTCATTTCGGATACTGCTGGCGTTAAGTTTATTGGGCGCTTCCATTGCAACTAAACACAGTAGCTGTAACAAGTGGTTTTGAACCATGTCACGAAGTGCACCGGCTTTATCATAAAAACCAGCGCGGCTTTCAAGGCCAACCGTTTCTGATAAGCTAATTTGGATGTTATCAATAGATTTAGCATCCCACATATTTTCAAACAATGAGTTTGAAAAACGCAGCGCCATTAAGTTTTGTACTGTTTCTTTACCTAAGTAATGATCAATTCGGAAAATTTGCTCTTCATTAAAAAACTCTGCAATTTTTCCGTTAATTGCTTCAGCAGAATCACCGCAATAGCCAATTGGTTTTTCAACAACAACACGTGATGTAGGGGTAATTAAACCTTTCGTAGAAAGTATTTCACAGCAAGTGCCGTATACAGCTGGCGGAAGAGATAAATAAAACACACGCGATTTAGTGCTTTCGTGCTCATCTAGAATGCCTTTTAGCACATCCCAATTATCATCCGCTTCTGTAACATTACTTACTACTGGCACTAAAAAAGTAGAAAACGCTTTCCAATCTTTAGCGTTAAACTCACCTTTGCTTAAAAATTCTTGTAATGCTTTATGCGCTGTTTCTACGTATTCAGCACGTTTAGATTCTTCGCGCACTGTTGGTAGGATACGTGAGCCTTCAGGTAAATTACCTTCTTGATATGCTCTGTACATTGCAGGTAGTAATTTGCGTAACGCAAGATCACCACCGCCCCCAAAAATTATAATATCAAAAGGATTAAGCATAGTTACTCTCTACGTTGTGATACCCAGTACATTTTATAAATGCGCGGGTATGCCTATTTATTGCTAGATTAGATGGCTTTTATAACTGTATTTAAATAAAAGCCTGCTGAATTGTTCTGTATTGATGATTTATTATTATTTATTTTATCATTTGCGCTTATTAAATGAGCCTTAGGGGCCCTGTATCTCCTCTCACAAAAATACAGACCCTAAGCACTCCAGCGCTACCCGTTCAAAGGTACTCGGTTTACTTACTTACGTAAGCGAATTTTTTACTGCGTACGGTTTTGCTTGTAGTACGCCATTAAGCCGTTTGTCGAACTATCATGGGCGTGTTTTACGCTTTCATCAGTGAGTTCACTTTCAATTTTAGATGCTAACCCTTTACCTAGCTCTACACCCCATTGATCAAACGAGCATATTTCTAAAATAATGCCTTGGCAAAATATCTTATGTTCATACAGTGCAATTAAACGACCCACTGTTTTAGCATCTACAGTATCTAATAACATAGATGTTGTAGGACGATTGCCTTGATGAATTTTATGATTTAATAACTCATCAATCTCTGCTTGCGATTTACCCTTAGCGGTTAAATCAGCTGTAACTTGCGCTGCATCTACACCACTCATCATCGCTTCTGTTTGTGCAAAGAAGTTCGATAATAAAATATCGTGATGTTTATCAACATTCACTTGTGGTTTAACTGATGCAATAAAATCTGCAGGTACAATTACATTACCTTGGTGTAAGCACTGATAAAAGGCATGCTGACCATTAATACCCGTCATGCCCCAAATAATTGGAACGGTGGTGTAAGGTACCGTTTCGCCCGCAAAGTTAACGTGCTTACCATTACTTTCCATTTCGCCTTGCTGTAAATAAGCTGGTAACATATGCAGAGCTTGGTCGTACGGTAATATCGCTTGCGCTGTGTAGCCCAAAAAGCTGGTATTCCATACGCTAAGCAATGCCATAATTAATGGTATATTTTGCTCAAACGGCGCAGACTTAAAATGTTCATCAATTTCAAACGCACCTTCTAAAATTGCTTCAAAGGCGTCGTAGCCTAAATATAAAGCAATGGGTAAGCCTATCGCACTCCAAAGTGAAAAGCGACCGCCAACCCAATCCCACATAGTGAATACGTTTTCGTCGCTGATACCAAAGGCTGCCGTTTTTTCTAAATTTGTACTTACTGCAACAAAATGCTTTGCAATTGTACTTTCATCTTTTGCTGTTTGTAAAAACCAATCAACGGCTGTTTTAGCGTTTGTCATGGTTTCTGACGTAGTAAATGTTTTTGACGAAATAACAAATAATGTTGTTTCAGGATCAATGGCTTTTAAAACAGACGAAATTTGTACACCGTCAGCATTAGATACGTAATGAACATTCAATGTATCATCTGCCAGTGCTTTTAATGCCTCGGTTGCCATTTGCGGACCAAGGTTAGAGCCACCAACACCAATACTTACAACATCTTTTACCGCTTTGCCGGTATAGCCTAGCCATTTTCCGCTACGAACTTTTTCAACAAACACTTTAATTTTAGCTAATTCGTTATCTACTGCTTGTGTCACGTTTTCACCATCAACAATGAGTGGTGTATGAGCACGATTGCGAAGTGCCGTATGCAGTACTGAGCGATTTTCAGTGATATTAATTTTTTCACCACTGAACATTTTATCGCGCCACGATGCAATATCGCAATCTTTAGCAAGCGACATTAAGTTAGCAAAAACATCGTTATCAATAAGTTGCTTAGAATAGTCGAATAATACGCCAGGTACTTGAGTAGAAAACTGAGAAAAACGCGTGTCATCTTGTGCAAATAACGTTTTCAGATGTGTTTGTTTCATCTTAGCTGCACTTTGTTCGAGTGCTTGCCAACTTGCTAGTTGCGTTCGGTTAGACATGAGAATACCCTCTAAATTTTTCAACCAATTGATTTAAAAATGCTTTTTATAAAATAAAAACGATAAAAATTGCTTATTCACACTAAAATAAAACGCCGATAGTATAACTAAAAATGCAAAAAAGGTGCTGTTTTTATAATTTTAGATGCCGATGATAACGCAATTTTTAGCTTTTGACACCGGTATCATAAAGATTTTATAAATTAATTTACCTATAATTTTAAAGGCACCTGCCATAGCTTAATTGATTAAAATGAAATATTGATGAATTTTCATAAGCACAATAATTACTTTATATGGTTATTCACTAAGTACTGTACTTGCTTGCCTTGCGATCAAATCGACCTTAAAAACAAAAAATCGGCCATAAAGCCGATTTTGTATAAATTACAATCTTTGTTTAATTGCTAAGCGCTAACCCACCATTTAAATTATAAACAGCTTTATAACCCAGCTGCATTAAATTACTCGCAGCAATTTTTGAGCGGTTACCACTGCGGCATAATAAAATGTATTTGTTATTTTTATTCAACTGTCCTTCAAATACCGCATTCGCCATTCTACTAAGCGGTATATTTAATGTTTTTTCATCGAGTATATTAAATAACTGGGCAACATTATTTGCGCCGTGTTCGTATGGCTCGCGTGTATCAATTAAATATACATCGCTGGTGTTTAACATTATTTTAGCGTCATCAAAATTTAATTGCAGTGTATCTACTTCAGGTAGCGCATTTACATAACCGCACAGTTGTGTGTTATTCACTTGTTTTGAAGCATCGTACTGCTGCTTTTCAATTACAAATTCATCAACTGAAATACTGCCGCTCACTAACGCATTAAGTAATGGCGTTTGGCTTTGCTGAACGGCCCAGTTCATAGCAAAACATTGTTGGTAGTCGTGCCCTGAGCAAATAATACTAATGTTATTTAGTTGCTCGCTTATTGCTAAAATAGAGCGAGCCATAGCTTTTGCATCCCCACCCATAAGGGAAGTATTGCCAAGTCCTGCAGGCAGAATTAAATCACCACAAAAACAATAACGCGTTTCGCCACTACTGTTTTTTAATAAATAACTTACGCTATCTTTGCTATGCCCAGGTGTAGCAACTTTTTCAAGTGCGTCATTTGCTAAGCTAATATTTGCTGCGCCTACGGGCCAACCTAGCGAATCAACCTCACCTTTTACAACTCTTGATGCAAGAACGCTGGTTAACAAATTAGTCGCTGACTCTCGCTCTTGATGAAGATGAGTATTAAGCACCGCTGAAATAGTTAGATCTTGTGTATTGGCTATTTTTTCAAAACGCGGAATAAGCTCAATAATCGGGTCTATTATAACTGCGTGTTTATCATCGCTCACATAAAGCCAACTACATGCACCTTGGTGCCTAAATTGAGTAAGGCCCAGTGCGCACACTTCTTGCTGTGGTGTCGTACTGTCAGACACGATTAAACAGTTTGCTTGTAATATTGTTCTTAGAGCGCGAATACGACCACAAGCATTATCAATATCTTGCTGTGTTGCCGCAGGTCCAAACGAAAGTCTAATTGCGTTTTCGCTTTGCCATTTGCTTGCACCCATTGCATCTAAAACAAAACTTGTTGATGCCCCCGTACTACAAGCCGAGCCTCCACTTACGCGTATGCCCGCCGCATCAAATAAATCAATCACCTCTTTGCTTGTTAAATCGTTAACAGCAAAATTAAGTGTAGTGGGCACGCTATAAGCAAAGTCGTGATTAAATGTAATATTGCCAAAGGTATCTACAATTGCACTTTGTAATTGACTGCGATAGGAATTAAGTACATCAACTGATTTAAATGTACCGTCTGATTTATCGAGCAACAGACTAAATAGCTTATTTAGCCCTGCAATACCAGGTAGATTTTCGGTGCCTGAACGCATTCCACTCTCTTGACCACCACCCGCTATAAAAGGTGTATACGCACTGTCACTACGAATATATAAAAAGCCAATACCCTTGGGCGCATAAAGCTTATGCCCCGAAAAAGGGGCGTAATCTATTGTTGTGTCACTCAGCGCGAGTGCCTGTTTACCAAGCGCTTGCACGCAATCCACCATCCACGATACATTTTTATTGCGGCTACGAATTACCTGCTCAATAGCGGGTAAATCTTGATATACACCGGTCTCGTTATTAACGGCCATGGTGCAAATCATCAATGCATTATTAATATGCTCTGCAATAAAATCTAAGTCTAAAATACCGTTACTATCCACTGGAATAGCAAGCACTTCAGCGTTAATGTCAAGTACGCTATTCCAATGTTTAAGTGTATTTGGCACCGCTTTATGCTCAGTTGCGCCATATAATAATACTGGGTTTTTAACTGGGTGTTTTTTAGCATTAATAAGTGTAGAAACTACTGCTGTTTGAATGCCTTCTGTCGCGCCAGACGTAAATAAAATATCGCCATTACTTGCGCCGATAACAGTGCGTGCTTTTTGACGTGTTTGTTCTAATAAATGCTTGGCTTGAATACCTGTAATATGCGGACTTGAAGGATTACCAAAACAAATTTGCATAGTATGAGAAACAACATCAGCAATACAAGGCAACACAGGAGTGGTTGCGTTTGCATCAAGGTAAACTTGTTTTACTGGCTCATCGTGCAATAAAAAATCTGACATTAAAAAACGCACCTTATTACTAAAAAATATATCTTATTACCAATAGTACATAACTTTACAGGTAATGAGTAATAATCAATTAGCACTAGAGGTGCGTTTACTATTCTTTTTTAAACTAAAAGTCTGTTTACCTAACCTTAACTCTGGTTACTTAACTCTTCATGGGTTGACGACCAGGCTGTTATTAGCGCTTTTACTAATGAAGCCAATGGGATGGCAAAAAACACTCCCCAAAATCCCCATAAGCCACCAAAAAATAATACTGCGACAATTATAAACACCGGATTCAAATCAACCGCCTCAGAAAATAACAGTGGCACAAGTACGTTGCCATCAAGCGCCTGAATAATTCCGTAAATAATTAAAATAGTCCAAAACTGCGTTTCTAGGCCAAATTGAAATAGCGCCACGGCCGCTACGGGTATAGTCACAAGAGCAGCACCCACAAACGGAATTAACACAGAAAAACCAACTAACACACCTAGTAACGCCGCATAACGTAAATCTAAAACGGTAAATGCAATAAACGACACACCACCAACAATCAAAATTTCAAACACTTTACCGCGAATATAATTCATGATTTGCTGATTCATTTCGTTCCATACTTGCAAAATTAAGCGTCGTTGTTGGGGAATGAGTTTAGCTACGCTTCCTGTAAGCTCTAACTTATCTTTAAGCATAAAAAATACAAGTAAAGGTACAAGTACCAAATAAATTAACCAAGCAACCACATCTTTTAAAGAAGTAAGCGAAAACGACAACACCACTTGGCCAAACTCAATAACTTTAGCCTCTACTGTTGCAACAATTGCTTGTACTTGCTCAGTATTAATCAAACTAGGGTATTGTTCGGGTAAAGCCAACAAGTAAGACTTTCCCTGCTCTACCATGTGTGGGGTTTCTTGTACTAAATTACTTGTTTGTTGCCAAAGTACCGGACCTATAACTAAAATAAGCGTCAGCATAATGCCGGTAAATACCAACATCACAATAACTGTTGCTGTAAAACGCTTTAAACCAAAGCGCTCTAAATGAAGTACAGGCCAGTCAAGTAAATAAGCGATTACAAGAGCAACCAGCACTGGCACTATTAAGGAGCCAAAAAAATAAAGTAAGGCAACCGATGCCAATAATAAAAATAATAAGGTAACCGAATGAGGATCCGAAAACTTTCTTTCGTACCATGTTTTTACATATTCAAACACGTAATGGCTCCACTAATAACAACCCTTGTTGTTTATTTAAATTGTAACTATAAGCATATTTTTTCAAAAATCGTTCTATATCATCAACGTTTTCATCGTTATTTAAACTAAAAGTGATACTTTGTTGTAATGATAATGCTTTACGCAAGCCCAATTTAAACTGAATAAACTGTTGAGGACACCTATAAATTCGCAAATCTTGTTGTAACATACTCGCTTTACCAATTTATTAAAATGAATAATAAGTCACATAATCACGGTCTTATTTTTATAACACGTGAACAAATGTAACTTTTTCTTAAAACAACCCCTGCAATGGTTTATCCTGTATACCATAGTTAGTAGTAAGGATAAGTTAATGCCTGGCACGCATAATAAAGCGCAACTACCAAGTAATCCAACACTCAAAGAGATTAATTGGTTTAAAAAGCAAATAAATTGGGGGGAATTACCTCCTTTTTATCATTTAGTTGCTTCCTCAGTCAGCGAATCTGAGGGGATATTAGAGCATGGTTTTGACAACGCTGTTAAACAGCTTATTAATAAACGCAACTGGAATTTAGACTTATTAGAAGGCTATGAAGATAACTTAGGTGAAATCCATACCAAAAATAAGCCTCGAATAGCACTTCATCAAGTGTTTACCGACCGCGGTTTTGAACTTTGGGCGCAACCTTATGCAAAAGACGTAGTCATAGATCAGTATATAAAAGGAAACCGCTTTGTTGAATTTAAAGTATGGGATCCTATTTCAATGAAAAGCCTGATCAGAATAAACCAATTACATAAATTTGTTGGCTTTTATTTTGAAAGTGGCGACAAAGCTGATAAAGCACTTATATTACATGCACACAAAGTAGTTCATAAAATTATTACTTTTTTGCAGCGCGAATTGAACGTTGTAAAGCTTGATGGAGTCACAATAAAAGAACTATACCAATTGTGCGAAAAAGACAGCCGTGCAAGTAGTGACGAAATAGACATTGCCAAAATTGCTATTGGTGAACCAATAAACAAGGAATAAAATGCAGCTAAAATCAGCCTTTATGACTTTATGCAGTGCCGCACTTACATTTGGCCTATTAGTAGGTGAGCCTTTAAAGGCGCAAACCAACTTTACACTTCCTGATTTAGGAACGTCAGCATTACAAGCACTTCCACTCGAAAAAGAACAAGCGATTGGCGAAGTAATGATGATGCAAATAAGAGGCTCATCGCCAGTAATTAACGATCCTGTACTTGATGAGTACCTAACTACGATTGGCCGCAAACTTGTAGCAAATGCTAATGACGTACGCTTTCCATTTTCATTTTTTTGGATAAACAACCCTGAAATTAATGCGTTTGCATTTTATGGCGGACACGTTGGCGTACACACAGGCTTAATTGCTCAAGCCGATAACGAGAGCCAGTTTGCCTCGGTACTAGGGCACGAAATTGCTCACGTAACACAGCGCCACTTAGCACGTAGAATACAGCAGCAACAAGATAACAGTGCCTTGACCATTGCTGGTATGATTGCCGGTATATTGGCAACGGTTGTTGCACCTGATGCAGGTATTGCTATTATTTCAGCGAGCCAAACACAATCAGCTTTTAGCCAGCTAACCCATAGCCGCTCAGCCGAGCAAGAAGCTGATCGTATAGGCATGCAAACACTAAACAATGCAGGCTTTGATGCCCGTGCATCAAGTGAATTTTTAACCAAGCTAGCCGCGCAAATTCGTTACAAATATAAGCCACCTGCATTTTTATTAACTCACCCATTACCTGAAAGTCGAGTATCTGATGTGCGCTTGCGTGCTGAGCAATTTCCGGTGCGTTACCTAACACCGAGTCTTAATTTTAACTTAGCAAAAAGCAGAGTACTAGCTCGCTACGACAATAAGCCTGAAAACGCTGAAGCACTGTTTAGAAAATTAATGCGTGAAAAAAATTACGATAATACAGCATTAAAATATGGCCTAGCTATAAGTTTGCTCGATCAGAAAAAACTTGACGAAGCACAACCTATATTAGATGAACTGTTACAAAGTGATCCTAAAAACCTATTTTACATAGATACAAAGACCGACTTACTCATCGCGCAAGAAAAAGCCGATGAAGCGGTTAAATTTTTAGCCGAGTTAAACAATTACCGCCCTAATAACCAAGTAATTACCCTTAATTATGCTAATTCGGCACTGGAAGCTAAACAATATGAATTAGCAGAGACCATACTTAAGAGTTTTTTACTTGAAAAGCCAGATCATAGCCTAGGTAAACAATTACTTGCCGACACTTATAAAAAACAAGATAAACTAGCAGCCTACCACGAGGCTAATGCCGATGTATTATCGCAATATGGTGCTTATTTAAAAGCCGCTGACGAAATCCAAAAAGCACTTAACTTCGTAGAATCAACAGAACTTGTAAAGCAGCAACGATTAAAAGCATTGCTTACCCAATATCGTCGTTTACAAAAAGAGCTTGCAAGGCTTTAAGTCTGCAAGCGCTTGCCCTAAAATAGGCGAAACTTAATATTTGGATACATTTTATGTCTGTTACTCTTTACCATAATTCGCGCTGTTCTAAATCACGCGAAACACTTGCCTTATTACAAAGTAAATCTGTAGAGCCAACTATTGTCGAATACCTAAAAACACCACTGACTCACGAGCAAATTTCAACCCTTGTAAGCCAACTTGGTTTTTCATCGGCACGTGAACTAATGCGTATCAAAGA
Organism: Pseudoalteromonas sp. BSi20495; assembly: GCF_000241185.1. Taxonomy (NCBI): domain Bacteria; kingdom Pseudomonadati; phylum Pseudomonadota; class Gammaproteobacteria; order Alteromonadales; family Pseudoalteromonadaceae; genus Pseudoalteromonas; species Pseudoalteromonas sp. BSi20495. Next base: position 1,175 of record NZ_BADY01000055.1, on the reverse strand, counting down.
AGATGACTACAAAGCGCTTAACTTAAAAGATGAAACGCGCGAAAATGCACTTATTGATGCCATGGTAAAAAACCCTAAACTGATTGAGCGCCCTATTGTTGTTAACAACGGTAAAGCTGCTATTGGTCGTCCACCCGAAAACGTATTAAGCGTTTTATAATGAGCACAACCATAGTGGTACTTTATCACTCTAGCCACGGTTCAGTTGAAGCTATGGCACATGAAATAGCGGAGTCAGTAGAGCAACAAGGCGCAACTGCACTGCTTCGCACGTTTGTAGCTAAAAACGCACACGATATCGTAATAACCAAAGATGATTTAATTAATTGCGATGGCCTTGCATTTGGCACGCCAACGCGATTTGGCATGATGGCCTCTCAAGCAAAAAGCTTTTGGGAAACCACCAGCGACTTGTGGCTAAAAGGCCAACTAATCGATAAGCCAGCATGTGTATTTTCGTCATCAAGTAGTATGCATGGTGGAAATGAAGCAACCTTACTTAACTTATCTCTGCCATTATTACACCACGGCATGATGCTACTGGGCGTGCCATACGATGTGCCCGAACTACTTGCAACACAAACCGGTGGAACACCATACGGTGCAACACACGTCGCTGGCAGCGCTAACAGTGCACAGCTAAGCAAAGACGAAATTAAAATATGCCAAAGCGTTGGTAAACGCCTTACTCACATTGCGAGAAAACTTAAATGAATACAGCTGACAATCCAGCTAAAAAGCCAATTACAATAAAATTTCAACGTGCCGCATTATTTGGCTATGTAGGTTTGCTTGTTCTAATTCCATTGTGGATGTATTTTGTACCCCCTCTAAACGGTAATACGAGCTTAGTATCTTTATTTTTGCCCATCATTCCGTTACTGCTGCCACTAAGAGGCATTATTAAAGACAACACTTACACCTATGCGTGGGCTAACTTTATTGTAATGCTGTATTTTATTCACGGGCTTACCATGCTGTGGGCAGCGCCAGCTGAGCTGATATGGGTATTATTGGAGCTTGTATTTGCATCCGCCATGTTTATTGGTTGTACATATTATGCACGGTATCGCGGTCAAGAACTTGGTTTAAAAATCCGTAAACTTAAAGAAGAACTTGCAGAAGAAAAAGCGGCAAACGAGCACAATAAATAGCGTAAACCATAAGCAAAAAAC
>NZ_BADY01000056.1:0-6172 GCF_000241185.1 Pseudoalteromonas sp. BSi20495 | reverse complement strand
TTTTATTTGTAAAGTAATTTAAATGAATGATAATTAACCTTAACAAGGTCTAGTTAGCATTAATTCCCTATTCAATAATACAAGAGAGTCTTATGTCAGGATTACGACAATTCACAGCACCTGCCACCAGGCTAATGGCTAATTTAAAGTACAAAACAAAAATTAGCCTTACATTTGGTATATTGTTAGTTCCTCTTGCTATTAGTTTGTTTTTTCTAGTGTCGCTATTAAGTGATAGCATTAACGTATCTAAAATGCAGCAGCAAGGCTTAAAAGGTTATCAAGCCATACTTAATAATCAAATGCTTGGAACAAGCAGTAAAAATGTAAAAGTTGCTCGCGAACTAGGCTTCACAATAAAAGATGGTCAAGCTGATGATGTGCTAGAACTTGTTTCAATTGAGTCTAATTTAGCACTTGATAGCCAACTTGCCAGTGCTTATGTAAATCGCGCATTAGTCACCCCGATCCCTGCACTTATAATGCAAATAAATTTAACGACCGAAAGCGCAAATACAGTACTAACCAGTAACCGATTTACACCCGATACATTTATTGCTCTCTCCAATCTTAGTAAGTCATTGCCTCTGTATGAAAAGCAATTAGAAAAAACTTTAACCGTAGCAACTGCAGCAGACAAATCAGTTAGTAAAATACTTACCCCTGCTCTACAGCAACTACAAGAAACTGTGTATGCATTCAAAAATGCGATAGACAAAAAGTTACTTGAGCCAGATGATATAGAACTAAGTAAAAGTAAATTTGAACAGCTAACAAATGATGTTAATAACAGTATCAGTACATTAATAAATAAGAGTATTCCAACTCTAGAATCTTTAGTTGAAAATAAACTAAAAACGCAACAATGGACACGTAACATTGTATTAGCTGCTTCAGTTTGTAGCTTAATTTTTGCCTTTTATTTAATGGTCGGCTTCTACTTTGCTGTGGTTGATACTATAAACCGCTTCGCTGAAGCCGCAAATAAAGCTGCTAATGGGGATTTAAAAGCAATTCTCCACTCAACTGGTAGTGATGAAATGAGTATTATTGCTTCGAGATATAATGCTTTGTTAAATGCATTCTCGCATTTATTGTCAGATGTAAAGGCAAGTACGGTAGAACTGTGTGATGCCACAAAATCACTATCGCATGCAAGTAGCCAAACAAGTGACGATGTTACTAAACAACAAACACGTGTAAATGCTATCCATAATGCTTTAAGTGATATGGCACAAACTGCACATACTGTTGAAGAGTCAGCTCACCAAGCGACACTGACAGCTCAAGATGCCGCTTCACATGTAAAACAAGGCTCAGACAATACAATGGAGCTGGCTAAATATATGCAAGACTTGCAAATTGAATTTGCAGAAAGCCAGCAAGCACTCGACAGATTAGCGCAAGATAGCCAAGAAATAAGTAAAGTAAGTAAAGGGATTAGTGAAATCGCCGATCAAACTAATTTATTAGCCCTTAATGCCGCTATTGAAGCAGCTAGAGCTGGTGAACATGGTCGAGGATTTGCTGTTGTAGCTGATGAAGTAAGAACCTTAGCGCAGCGCACACAAACACAAACCCAAGAAATTCATCAAATTATTAGCTCATTGCAACAAGCTTCTGACGACACACAACAGAAAATGCGTTCAAGTGTTGAGAAGATGGAACAATCAGTAAAAGCAGCCAACCAAACCAATGAAGTATTGCAAAGTGCAGAACAAAGCATGGGTGATATTAAACACCAGGGCGAAGTTATTGCAGAACGAGTTAAACAGCAATCAAATGCTACAACACAAGCATTAAATGACTCGCAAGCGGTCAGTAACTTAGCGGATCAAACCTTGAACTCGGCACAATCAACACTTCAGGATGCCCAGCAGTTAAGTCGTTTATCTAATGACCTAACTAAGTCTATGAGCTTTTTTAAATCATAATTAATTGACTTTAATTCACAACAAAGCCGCTAAATAAGCGGCTTTGTTGTTTAAGGTAGTCTTAGATTAACGAATGCATTGTGGTCTTGGCTCAAACTCACTCGCTCTAAGCGGTAGCTGAATTACCTTGCCACATCCTGGTGGCGCTTGCTTACCCGTTTGCTCATTTACAAATGCCCAGCGTATTGATGGCGGACGAGTATCAGCGATTGCTTGTGGGTTAAGTGGCTTAAGGTAACGTATATAGGCTTCAAGCGCTCCCACACTGCCTGTTAACCCCGTACTTTTGTTGTCGTCTCGACCAAGCCACGCAACAGTCACTGTATTTTGATCAAAGCCTGCAAACCAGCTATCACGTAAATCATTACTGGTTCCAGTTTTACCTGCTAGTTGAATTGACGGGAAGTGTAAATTTAAGCGTTTAGCTGTGCCGTCTTTCGTTACGCGCTTCATTGCGTACTTAGTCATATACATTGCTGATTTATCAAAACGAGGCTCTGCATTTACTTCATGCTTATAAAGTACTTTACCAACCGAGTCAGTTAATGCCGAAATTGCAGTGAGCTTTTTATATTCGCCATCAGCAGCAATTGTTGTATAAAGCTGAGCGACTTCAAGACTCGACATTTCAACAGCTCCTAAAAGCAGAGACGGGTATTCGTCTATAGACCCGCTAGCACCTAACCCTTTTAATGTTTTTGCCACTTGATCAACACCTACATCAAGCCCTAAATTTACTGCAGGAATATTAATACTGTTACTAAATGCTTTGTAAAGAGGCATTGCACCACGGTATTGATGATCAAAGTTCTCAGGCTGCCACACTTTCCCTTGCTCATTTGTTACTTGCAACGGTGAATCATCAAGCAGTGTTGATAAATTATAATGTGGTAACTGAAGCGCCGTTAAATACACGGCAGGTTTTACCAGCGAGCCTATATTACGTTTTGTATCTAAAACACGATTAAACCCTGAGTAACGTACATCGCGCCCAGCAACAAGTGCCGATACACCGCCTTTTTCGACATTAACTGAAATCATGGCGGCTTCTAATTTTTCAGTTTTTGGGCGTTTTTCTAAATACGGTAAGCTCTTTTCAATAGATTCTTCCATTGCTGTTTGTTTTTGTAGATCAAAATAGGTAAACACCCTAACACCTGCATCTAGTGTTTGTTGATCTGGCAACAATTTATTTAGCTCCCTGTTTACTAACTCTAAATAGCCCGGATAGGATTTTTGCAAACTAGCTTTCATTGGTGCAATATCAATTGGACGTTTAAGTGATGCGCGATATTCTTTTGTACTAAGCAGTTTACTTTCAACCATAAGGCGAAGTACTAAATCACGGCGCTCCATTGTGCGCTCTTTGTAACGACGAGGATTGTAATAAGAAGGGCCTTTAACCATTGCCACCAGCAGAGCAATTTGATCGTACTCAAGCTCGTCTACGGGCTTAGAAAAGTAGAAGTCTGAAGCTAATCCCATCCCATGAACACCTTGGTTGTATGACTGCCCTAAATAGACTTCATTTAAATAAGCTTCAAGAATCTGATCTTTTGAATAACGATAATCTAAAATAAGTGCAATGAATGCCTCATTTATTTTTCGCATTAAAGAACGCTCACGTGTTAGGTAAATATTTTTAGCTAACTGCTGGGTAAGTGTGCTACCTCCTTGCACTGTACGCCCAGCTCTAATATTAGTATAAAGTGCACGTAAAATAGAAAAAACAGATACACCATGGTGTTCATAAAAATTACGGTCTTCAACAACGAGTAAAGTATCTTTTAACATTGCCGGAAATTTATCCAATGGCACAAATTCTCTATCTTGTTTAGAATCGTTACCAATGCGGGCTATTTGCACCGGTTCTAAGCGAGCACTATTTAAACGCCTACCAAACTTATCTTTAATAGTAGCCACTTTTTGCCCTGAAAAACGAAGTTCAATAATATGGGACTCTTCAAGGCCATCATAAAATTCAAAATCACGACGATAAATTTTGATGCTATTTGCAGTCTTAACAAACTGCCCTGTTCGACTCAGCCTATTAACTGATGAGTAATTTAAACGCTCTAGCTCAAACACTACTTCCTGACTTGATAAAAACTGCCCCGGATAAAACGCCATTGAACGAGCATAAACCTGCGCTGGTAACTGCCATTTATTACCTTCAAATATACGTGTTGTTTTTGAATCTAAATAAATTAAATACATTGCCATAGCAATGAAAACAGCCAAGCTTAATTTCCAAAACACTGACCATGTTTTTCGCATAAAAGAGCGTTTAACAGTGGATTTAACTGTTTTTTTACGCCCCTTTGAGGTGCTTTTTTTTGTCGTGCTTGATGATTTTCTTGCACGTTTAGCTGCAGGTTTGCTGGTAGGTGTTTTGTTATTGTCGGCCATTTAAGTGTAATTTATTCCAAGGGTTATTCACGAGTGTGAGCTTAGCATATTGGGCATATCCTAACATCCGAAAAGTTAACCCCCCCTGAAACAAAAAAAGCCCTACCGAAGTAGGACTTTGTGTAAACACACTATTATTTAAATAAACTATTAGCTATTTCGAACAGAAACAAATTCTGGGTAGGCTTCAATACCACAATCGTGTTGATCCATACCATTTAACTCTTCTTCTTCTGTTACACGTATACCCATCGTTTTGTTAAGCACAGTCCAAACAATAAATGATGCTACAAATACAAAGGCAAGAATACACACTAGACCAATTAACTGATTAACAAAGCTTGCATCACCATTAGTTAGCGGTACTAACATAATACCTAATGCACCACACACACCGTGTACAGAGATAGCACCCACTGGATCGTCAATCTTAACTTTATCAAGTGCTATAATGCTAAACACAACTAATGAGCCACCAAGTAAACCTAGTAAACATGCCATTAATGGAGAAGGTGAAAGTGGGTCAGCAGTAATTACAACTAAACCTGCTAATGCACCGTTTAATACCATGGTTAAATCTGATTTGCCCCAAAGTATCTTACATACAAACAGTGCAGCAATAGCACCCATTGCAGCAGCTGCATTAGTATTAAGTAATATTTGACCTACCGCAGTTGCGTTTTCTTTATCCGAAAGTAGTAATTGAGAACCACCGTTAAAGCCAAACCAACCCATCCATAAAATAAATGTACCGAGTGTAGCAAGTGGTAAGTTTGAACCTGGAATTGGGTATATTTCACCGTTTTTACCATATTTGCCTTTACGAGCACCTAGGATTAATACACCAGCTAGTGCAGCAGCTGCACCTGCGCCATGTACAATTGCAGAACCTGCAAAATCTACAAAGCCCATTTCAGATAAGAAACCACCACCCCATGTCCAGTAACCTTCAACAGGGTAGATAAAGCCAGTAAGTACTACAGCAAAGCCAAGGAAAGCCCATAGCTTCATACGCTCAGCAACTGCACCCGATACAATCGACATAGCCGTTGCAACAAATACTACTTGGAAGAAAAAGTCAGATTCTAAAGAATGGTCAGCATCAGCAGCTTGTGTGCCAATTAAAGCGCCTATTGAAGGAATAAAACCACCTTCGGCATTGTCTACATACATAATGTTGTAGCCAACTAATAAAAACATCGTACATGCAATTGAATATAGCGCGACATTTTTAGTTAAAATTTCAGCTGTGTTTTTAGAGCGAACTAAACCCGCTTCTAACATGGCAAAACCTGCTGCCATCCACATTACTAATATACCTGATATTAAAAAATAGAAGGTATCGAGTGAAAATTTTAGTTCTATTATTGTATTTTCCATGATTCCCCCTTAAATCGCTTCTTCGTCAAGTTCGCCAGTACGGATACGGACAATTTGATCTAGGTCGTACACAAAAATTTTCCCGTCACCGATTTTACCTGTTGATGCGATTTTAGTAATTGCTTCTACAACACGCTGACAATTCTCAGTACGAGTCGCAATTTCAAGTTTAATTTTTGGAATAAAATCTACTTGGTATTCAGCTCCACGATACAATTCTGTATGACCTCGTTGACGCCCAAAACCTTTAACATCAACTACTGTCATTCCTTCAATCCCTAAATCAGCGAGTGCTTCACGCACATCATCTAACTTAAATGGTTTTATGATTGCACTAATCATTTTCATAGCGGCCCCCTCGGACTCTTTATTGTTATCCTGTTAGCCAATACAATCCAACCTTTGTGCCACTATTTTATAGTATTATTAAACAATAACTTAACTACAAA
>NZ_BADY01000057.1:0-39138 GCF_000241185.1 Pseudoalteromonas sp. BSi20495 | reverse complement strand
CGTATAAAAACGGAGTTTTTAAAAAGGTAAAGGTATTAAAAGCTGCGCTTTTCACGTGAGCAAGCTCTACGTCTACACTCAAAGTGTAGATATGCGTCTACACCGAATTACATGCTTTGTGCGTAGTTATACAGCGCCTTTAAAATTGTAAGATTTTTTTCGCTGTCGTCATGTTCATGCGCTAGGTTTTCAAGGGTTATCATAAAATCTTGCGCGTTAATCGATGGTTGATCTTCCCCATGCATTAACTTGTTTTGGCAATACTGGCGCCATTGGTCAAGCTCTTGCTGGTTTAGCGTTTCAGGCCAGTTACGGGCGCGGTATCTAAACAACAATGTATCAAACTTTTTATCTTCAAAGTCTAACTTCAATCCAGCCAATTCATCTGGTTCTGCATCACGAATAATCGCAAACTTAGCTTTATCGGCATGGCTTGTAAAGCCATCGTAAAGTAAGTAGTCAACGTTAGTGGTTGCGCTGTAATCACCTTTTTCGTTAAACACTTCGGTTACTTTATCGCGAAGGTTGGTATTGGCTTTTAAAATAGCTAAGTTAGCTAAGCACTGCTCGCGATCAATCCCAAGGCGAGCGGCATTTTCAGGCAATAATGTTTTAGCTGGGGCTAAAATAGGGCACTTGTTTAAATGCACCAGCTTTAAACCAACAGGTAAATCACCCTCGGCTAAATCAACACGTTTGGTGTATAAACGTTTGCGTAACTCTTCTACGTTTAAATCAATGAGTACTTGCGGGTTTTGGGTTAAATCAAAACAAATAACCGCGTTTTTATTAACCGGATGAAAACTCATTGGTGCAACCCAGCTTGTACAGCCTTGTGTTGCTGGTATGCGCGACGTGGTATGCACCAGCGGCGTCATGTTAAATACATCAACCAATTCAGCAAGGGCTTTTTTATTACGCAGCCCAAAAAAGAAGTTATACAGCTTTGGCTGTTTTTCTTTTATTAGCTTAGCCAGTGCAATAGTGGCGGTTACATCGCTTAGTGCATCATGCGCAGCGGCGTGTTCAATACCATTAGCTACCGTTAAATGTTCTAGCTTAAAGCTTGGGCTGCCGTCTTCTTTTAACGGCCATTCAATGCCTTCAGGGCGCAGCGCGTAACAAGCACGTACTAAATCAATAATATCCCAGCGACTATTATTATTTTTGTATTCGCGCTCGTATGGGTCGTAAAAATTACGGTAAAAGCTATAACGGCTTACTTCGTCATCAAACCGAATACTGTTATAACCGGCAACACAGGTGTTTGGCACACTAAACTCAGCATGAATTTTTGCTATAAACTCAGCTTCAACTAAGCCTTTTTTCATCGCCACTTGTGGCGTAATACCCGTAATTAAACACGCCTCAGGGTGGGGCAAGTAATCCGCTTGCGGCTTACAATATTCAATAAGCGGCTCGCCAATAATGTTTAAATCAAGATCGGTACGAATACCCGCAAACTGGCTCGGCTTATCTTTTTGAGGGCTCGCCCCCCAAGTCTCGTAGTCGTGCCAATAGATTGTTGCTTGATTCTCTTGATAGCTTTCATTATTCATTCTATGTCTTAGCCCTTTATATTTACGGGTTATTAGCGCTACTCAGTTTCTTTTTGTATTTTCGAGTTTCTTGTAATTGGCGCATTGTGTGTATAGTATCGTGTATAAATTTTTTGCTAACTGTGTATAAAAAATTAAATGGCGATCAGTGACACCAAATTAAGAAAGCTGCTAGGTAAAAATCAAACACCGTGCGTATTATCGCATAGAGATAGTTTAAGTGTAAGGGTATCAGCTAAGGGGACTATCACTTGGCAATACCGCTGCCGTGTTGATGCTAAGCAGGTAATTATCACGCTAGGGCGTTATCCAGGGCTTAGCATCAAAGAAGCACAAAACTATATACCGCTGTTTCAAAATTGGTTAAGCCAAGATAAAGATCCACGCCTAGAACTTAAGCTCATGCGTAACAATGCCAAGGGCTTGCCCACAATGGCAGAAGTTGCAGCAAAGTGGTTAGATAAAAAAGTACCTGACCTAAAAGAAAAAACGCAAATTTTATACACAAACCAAGTCAGCAAATGGATTGTGCCAATCCTTAATGATAAAAATACGCCACTTGATTTAATGACCATTAAAGATTGGATAACTTACTTTGATGAAGTAAAAACACAAGGCAGTGCTAAAACAGCCGGCACTATCTTAGTGCGTATTAAATCGATTATTGGCTGGGCTGAAAAACGCGGTGAAGTAAAACCATTTAATCCTGTACTTACTTTAAATATAAATGATATCGGTGAACAAGCATCGGTTGGCCAACGAGTTATGCGCTTTGATGAAATTGCAAAGCTTTGGATACAAATAGAAAGCTCAAAAGCTACACCCGCAACTAAAGCATGCCTTCAGCTAATTTATATAACAGGGGCTAGGCAATCAGAGGTTCGTTTAGCCAAATGGGAGCATTTCGACTTTGAAAACAACATTTGGACGGTACCGCCCGAAAACTCAAAAACAAATAAAGCCATCCGCAGGCCTATTTCAACCAAGATGAAAAGCATATTAAATACGCTTGCAATGATATACGGCCGAAACGGCTATTTAATACCTGGCGGTAATCCACATAAACCAATGACCACCCACAGCATTAATCGCTATTGCTGTAGAATGTGGGATCACTTGTTTACTAAGTATAAAATGCCTAAGTTTCTACCGCACGATGCACGTCGCTCAATATCTACATTGTTAAGTGAAAACGTTATAGCGCCGCACGTAACCGAAAAAATGCTAGGTCACACAATGCGGGGTGTAATGGCTGTATACAACAAACATGATTGGATAAAAGAACAGGCCGAAGCCTACGAGTTATATTGCCAGCTGATTGATGATTCAATAGCATTTGAACTGAATAAAAATTGATATATAGAAAGCATCTATCAGTCTATACTTTGAAACTGATGCAAGCTATATCGGAATACTAAAACAAGGAGTTAAAATGTTAAAAATAGAAGAGTGTGAGAAAGCAATATTAGAAAATGAATTCAGCAAAACTGGTGAAATAAACACTGGTTTTGAATGGATTAATCATGGCTATTATCAGGTAAAGGATGAGGTATCAGAAGACGTCGCTTATTTCATAACAGCTAATGATGATATTGAGTCTTGTGAACTAGGACGTTTTTTTGTTCCAAAAGAATATAGAGGTAGTGTTTTTTCTAGAAATGCTGCTTTGGAAGTATTTGGATTTATTTTTGAGGCAAAGAATGAGGTTTGGTTAGAAGCAAATGAAAAGTCTATAAATTTTTGGCTCAAAGTTTTTGAAAAAATTAATGCTAACGTAAAAGAGGTTGGCGATTACAAGTATTTTCTAACAAAAATCACTTAGCTCTTAATCGTCGTTAATATCTGTCAAATATTGCAGTTGTAACGGTCAAAGCTATAAATAATATCAGTAGAGCGCATTCCCATGAAAATAATTATCTCCATAATATTTATAGCTTTGATAATTTATTCTCATATTTATAATTTTCAACAGAAGATACTTTATATAAGCGTTGATACATTCAATTTGTTACCTGGCCCAGATGAGTCTGCCGTTGTTTCGTTTGGTAAAAATGATAACGACTTTCATGCATTTGCGATAAAAAAGAAAGATATAAAGCAGGGTGTTGAGCTTGTATCAAAATCAAAGAACAACCCTAACTTTTCTGTGTTTGGTGATGTTGATGGTGAAGCGCTTGTTCGTTCAGAGCAGGCAGAGACATTCGCTAAAGTTAAAGTGTTGAGTGTTGATAAGCAAAATCAAAAAGCCGTATTTGAAGTTGAAGCTAACTTATTAAATATCAATTCGAATGAGCTTAATAAATTAGATAAAACAAAAGTTATTGTAAAAGGAGAGCCTTTTTTAAAGCTAATGTAGGTTGTAGTTTACTCTAGCATTATGCTAGTTCTATGCATTCTGAATGAGTATACGAAAGTATTTTTTGAATATAGAGGGTAAATCATTAATCGTATAACGACTAAGTGTAATAATTATTAAAATTTCAAAAAAGAGAATACTGTGAAACTATATATTACAGAAGCATATGATGATTTTGACGAGGTAATTAAGCATCGATTTATTGAAACAGTTCAATACTCGAAAAACAATGGATATGAGCTTAATATTGTTATAAATGACTTTAGTTTACTAGCAATTTCGTTCTTTAATTTTTTAGGGCATGAGAATAATAGGTTGTTTCTAAAAAATAGGTTTATGAAAGTAAGCGGAGTGAAAGTAAATCTTTATAGTCAAGTTACAGCTAAAAATATAGATTCAGCAGGGATTATTTTAGTTATGTGTGTCTCATATGCATTTGCAAGAAAGCTAGAATACATAGACTTTGATAGATGTATTGTTATCCCAAGAAATGCGGCAAGTAAGGATGAGTGGCTATCCCATGTTTAACCCGCCTAATCAATCAACTAATTCCATCGCAGTGTAGCATTGCCTGTATAAATCCTCAGCTTGTTAAAAACTGAACAGTAACTTAATCTATGATCTTCAATGAAAAGGGAAGATCATGGACGCAGAACAACAAATTCAAAACGCAATTGATACCAAACAAAAAATAAACGTAATCTACAATGGTGGTAGCATGAGTGGCCAGTCTCGTGTTTTAGGACCTATAAGTATTAAAGGCAATAAGGTACGAGCCAAGTGCTATACAACCAACGCTTTAAAAACATTCCTAATTGAACGAATACAAGTCATGGCTGAGAATGGCGAACTAACAAAAGATAGATCGTCAGAGGTTAATCAGCCACCAAAAGTAGAGCCACAGCAAACATTGTTAGACATAAAAAATGCGATAGCACCACATTTCCCTGTCGAGCAATGGTTAATTGATTTGACCGAAAGCACAAAAGATCTATCAATTTACGAACGTTTTAAAAACGGCAACCCTAAAAAATTACCAGAGCTACAAGTATGTTTTGAAGAATACAGAACAGAGCTAGAGATTGATGAACTAACAGGTGACTTTAAAGAAGTCATAATAAAGCGTACTAAAAATTGGGTGGTTCGTTATAAGAGAAAGAAATCAGCAATATCGTATAGCCATTTAAATACCGCAGCCGATCGTTTGTTTACATGGTGCAAAGAGTTACTAGGAAACCAGAGTATAGAATTTAAATTTTTAGAAAGCGCAATGCTAAAACACTTAAAAACAATGTGGCCTAGTGGTGATAAAAACAAAATAAAAAGGGAGTTGGCCGCTTATCCTAGCGTTTATTACAACTCTGCAATAAGTCAAGGAACGCTAAATAACGAGAACTGGTATTTTAGTGTGCCTTACACGTTCAGAGATGCGCTTGATATAAAATACGAAGAGCGTAAAAAAGATAAAAAGGGCTATATGGTTTGGACTCAAGGGCCTATTTTAAAGTTTAAAATGGGTGATAACTTCCCTTCCAAAAATAGTAATATCACAATCCAAGTACAGTTTGGTGATCAAATGGGCTGGGACGGAGATAAAAGCGAAATGTATCTTGGTAGCGTGGTGTTTGACTTGTTTGAACTCATAAATAAAAAGTACATTTACAAACAACGCTATCAATGTAACCAAATGGAATTTTTAGAGTTACTAATCAATGGGGGTAGCTTAGACAGATTAACTAAGCTATCCCGTTCATTAATAAATACCTAAAATAAAAAGGCCGCTAAATTAGCGGCCTTTTTCGTAATCCGTAAATATCAGGGTGTTTTCTTTTCAATATGATTTACACGAAAGTCCATACGCGCAACGTCTTTCTCGTTTTGAGTAACACGATTAGATAGTTTTAATAAATCGTCTTTAGTCGCTACTGTATTTTGAATTGTATTAACAGATAGAATCAAGGCATCTAATTTAGTATCTAGTTTTTCAAAACGCTGGTCTAGTTGAGTGAAACGGTTGTCAACATTCGCAACACGGTTGTTCCATGTCCACGCTGAAATCGCGATTGTGATCGCGAAAACTATACTAGCAATAAATTCAAAAGTAACAAATTGTCCACGAGTAGCTGGAGAGTCGTCGTTATTTCCGCTCATCAAAGTTCCGTTATAGTTTAATTTGTTGAATTGACGAATGTGTCAATAGATATCCTAAGTATAACTGTTGTTTCTTGGCGTTGCAATCATGCCCCTTGTTGAATCATTGACGCTTTCAAAGCGACTTACCCGTAAATATAACCTTCCCCACCAACGTACAATTACCATTAATCGGTATTAGTTGCTCTGGCCAGTTGGGGTTGGCGGCTTTTAGGAACTTGTGACCATTTTCGATAATTAGCTGTTTAAAAGTGGCTTGGTTGTCGTCGTCTAGGCGGGCTACTACGTACGAACCGTGAATGCACTCGGCTTCAGGGTCTACAAAAATTAAATCACCCTCATCAAACTTTGGCTCCATGCTAATACCTTGCACCTTTAAAACAAAGGTTAGGTCACTGCAATTAACAGGGCACATAAAACGTTCTGCGTCATAAGCTTTAATTTCACTTATTTCTGACCAAGCGCCAGCTTGTACCCAGCTGATAAGTGGGGCGGTGGCTTTGATTGTTGGCCCTGGTAATACATTACTGTTGATATCTTTGCTGTCACCAATGCCAAACTGTAAAAACTCAGGGGGACACTCTAAAGCTTCAGCTAATGCCTGAATATTGCGCGGATTTTTAGTGGTTCCATTTTCGATTTTTTGTAGTGACTGTTGTGCAATGCCTATCATTTCAGAGAGCTTAACTTGAGTAAGTTTAAGCTCTTTACGTCTTTCTTTTATTCTATTTCCGATGCTCATGAGTAGTCCTTTATCATTCAAATCAACATATTTAAAGCTTAAAAATACAGTTAAATTACAGTTTTTAACTATTTTACAGTTAAAAAGGGTATTGACAACCACCTATAAACTGTACTTTAATACAGCTACAAACTGTAATTTAAGGTGTTGAACTATGAATAACATCACTAAAGCTGTAAAAATCTATGGTGGGCAAACCAAATTAGGCAACGCCTTAGGTGTAAAACAAGCTTCTGTGTGGGATTGGATGAATAAATTCGGTCAAGCCCCAGCGAAATACATTCCACGTATTTCAGAACTAACTAACGGTGAAATATCGGTAAACGATTTACTGGCCGATCATCAAAAAAGCAAAAAGGAAGATGCAGCATGAGCACTGAACAACAAATTATTTTATTAGATATTCATCCAGATGCTAAAGCTGTGCTGTTTGCACTACTGCAAGAAAACAACCAATTACGCACTGAGCTTGAAGAGCAAAAAGACCGCCTAGTTAGCACCGTTGAGGCATGCGAGGTATTGGGATGTGCGCGTAAAAAGTTTTGGATTTTGTCGAAGTTGTCTGATTTTCCTAAATCGATTCAATTTGGCAAAACTAATCATTATCGCTTAAACGAGCTAATTAAATTTAGAACGCAGCACCAACAAAGCGTAAACAACTAGGAGAAAACCATGGCAAATGCAGCATTAGAAATTGCAAAAAAGCGCGATATTACAGGCGTAAATAAACAGCCTGAAAAAACTCAGTTAAAAGTTGTTGATGTAAAACCAACACCAAAGGGGCTTACTGAGATTAAAGGGCTATTTAATAGCGATCGTCATACCGCTGAATATGTGTATACGCACTTGAGTAAACCGCAGCAAGTAATTGTGTGTTATTCGGCAGGGCTATCTAAAAGTGACTTGGAAAGGAGCTATCACCAATTTGACCGTGAAAAGCGCCTTAAAATACATCAAGCTATTTTGCAGCTTCAAGAAATAGTAACCGCCTTTGTTGATGCTAATGCGATGACGCCAAGCCGTTTTTTACAAAAGCGAGATTTTAGCATTGCTAAAAATACTCAAAAAACAGAACAAGCACATTAAGGATTAGCCATGACTCCCGATCAACTAATCAATCAAGACAGTGGCAATGTTGAGTTTTATACGCCTGATAAAGTTTTGAAGTATGTGCACCAAATGTTTCCCGTTATTGGTTTAGACCCTGCAAGTTGTGCGGTGGCTAACAAGTCAGTAAAAGCAATGTGTTACTTAACTAAAGAAGACGATGCATTAACAAGAAATTGGATAGCTAATACTGTTTGGTTAAATCACCCATTCAATAAAGGTGAAATAGCATGTAAGCCAAAGTGTGTTAAAAAAATATGTAACGACCCGAGCTACTATAAGTATCGCGGCCACTGCATCACCGAAGACATAGCCAGCAACGGCGATTGGATTGACTATTACTTAGACCAATATGCGCAAGGTAACTTTAAAGAAGCAATGAACATTACCTTTGTTAATAGCTCAGAGGCATGGTGCCAAAAGTTATTAAACGCAGGCTTAAGCTGCTTTATTGATGGTCGTACGCACTTTAATGATGCACAAGGCAATGTAAAAAAAGGCGCACCCAAAGGCTGTTTTATTACTTACCTTGGCAATAGAACCGCAGACTTTCGAACAATCTTTTCAGCACTTGGCGTTGTTAAATAACAACCAATAAAACCCCCTAAGGAATACTAAAAATGACCACTATCAAAGACCAAGATCTATTTAAAAAACAGAACTTAGTAAGAAATATCATTGAACACGCTATCGACCAAGCTAATTTTACTATTCGCAATTTAAACAAACGTCCAACAGTTGCAATGCTTATGGAGTGTGAAAACTGCCTAACTGACTTTTTGCCAATAGTGAGAATGATTGTTGATGTACATGATGTATACGCGCCAGTTTACGACCAAATGCAAACCGCATTAGACGCCGCGCAAATTCACGGAGAACCTGCGTTAATAGAGTTAACCGAATAAATGGCTAACCCTAAACCACTCGACCTACAAGCCCTTAGACTATCTGGTATAGCTAAGGGTTTAATTTCGTCTATAAGCGATATAGACGACCACAACTTTTTAGCGCGTGGCTTGCAAAATGTGCCAGTCCCTCTGCAAAGTCGTATGGCCCGTAAATACATAGACCGCTATAACCAAAAAAAGGCGGGTAGCCAGTTTCGTGCAAATACATGGTTACGCCGCACTATTGCTAGGTTAAAACCACGCTTTGGTGTGCTGTTTAGTATTACTCAAAATATGCCATTGCCATGGCATATTTTAAGCAGTATTGAAAAAACTAAAAAACACGCAGGCACACTAGCTATGGAGTGCGTGCAAATAACGCTTGATGTAAGCGAAGAAAACCAACGTTTAAGCTATGAAAAATTAGTACGTGTGACGTATGAAGCCGTAAGCGATCATGCAAAGTCGTTTGGTGTGAACGTACCATTTTATAGCATGCGTGAAGACGACTTACCGCAAGAATGTTTTGAAATTGCGTTGCTTAAAATGCAGTGCGATAAGTGGTGGGCACGGCAATTAAAAATTCTGCGTAAACAGTTTTTAGAGTTGCTAGAAATTGCGACAGGCCAAGTGGGTAAAGACCTATACCACGATAAAAACAGTAAAAAACCTAAACGCCGAGGTATTAGCCCGTATTCATCAAAACAAGCACAACGTGAATTTAGCTTTGCCCAAGCAAGTGGCCGCCAGTTCCTAGAAATGATGGAACTGCAAAGCAGTGACGGCGATGTAATTGACCTAATTGAAGCCGTAAAAAGCGGCATGGCAAACCCCGCTAACCGCCGTAATGAATTAATGCTACGAATACGTGAAACCGAAGAACTGGCCGATGAAATGGGCTATGTTGCTATGTTTTATACTATTACTTGCCCTGCGCGTTTTCATGCCAATGCAAATACATGGGACGGTTCAACCCCTAAAGATGCCCAAAATTATTTAACTACTACGTGGGCACGTGCACGCTCCAAATTAAACCGCCGTGACCTTAAATACTTTGGTGTACGTGTGGTAGAACCCCATGCTGACGGTTGCCCGCATTGGCACATGATGTTATTCATGCCAAAAAATAAGCTTCAAGAAATCAACGCTATTTTGCGTTGGTACTTTATTCAAGAAGACAAAAACGAGCTTTACGATCGTTATGGCCCTGAGCTTACTCGAGCAAAAGTATTCAACAAATTTGTAGATATAAACACTCACGGCACACACATAAAAACGGTTGAGGCGTGTGTTAAGTACCGTGCGCACACCGAGAAAACCCACTTATTTAAACTGTATAAACAAAAGCGCAGTGCGTGGGGTTTTGCTAAAAAAAAGGCCAACGAAGTAGCTATACAGCGTAATAAAGAAGAGGCCGAAAAAGCCAAAGTTGAAAACAGAGAACCTAAAAAAATTAAGGTGAAAAACCATAAAGCGCCTACCAAATTTTACCGTACGTTTAGCCCACGCTTTGACGCTGTAAAGCTAGATAAAAACAAGGGCAGTGCGGCCAGTTATATTGCTAAATACATCAGTAAAAATATTGATGGTTATATGCTTAGCGACCATGTTGACGCTGACACAGGCGAAAACTTGCAAGAGCAAGCTAACCCTGTTTTAGCTTGGGCTAGTACATGGAATATTCGGCAATTTCAATTTCAGGGTTCGCCAAGCGTTACAGTTTACCGCGAGCTTCGCCGTATGCGAACCGCTGTAAAAGATGAAGTAATAGAGCCTATTCGTCATGCAGCAGATACTGCCAACTGGAAAGACTACGTAAAGCTACAGGGTGGCATGTGTATTGGCCGCGCCGCTAATTTCAAATCAATGTATGAAGCCACCCCAATGGGCAACGACTACGCCGAAGTAGTACGCCGCATTAAAGGCGTTGTGACCAATATTGATTACAAAGCCGTACTTACGCGTTTGTTTAACAACGTGCACAACGTAACAGATGCAACCAGCTTAAAAACACGCCTTATCGAATGGACCAGGCAACTCAAAGGCACAGCCGAAAAACTCAATGCTAAGGATAACACCAACGTCGGCGCAGCCGACCTATCTTGGACTAGTGGTAATAACTGTACGCCTATAGCCGCAGGGTCTAGGGCTGAGTTGTTACTCGACATGATGGGCACCTCAAAAAATGACGTTGATGAAGTAATAAAGGATCTAAATAGCGGAAAAAGGATCAGCCGAAACGGCCAAATTTACCAAATACGAGACGGCCAACTTCAAGTTTTAAATATTGATGAGCAAATAAAGCATGATCAGCGCTTAGCTATTGAGTCATTGGCTAAAACGTATTCACAAAAAGCCGGTAGCTGGCACATAACCGAAGCCCATTGGCAACAAGCCCGTGAGTATGTAGAGCTTACTTATAAATACGCACAGCTTGACGGGCGTAAAACACCAAATAACACCCACACACCAAATGGCTCTGTCACTATTGGCGATTGGGACTTAGTTACTTTAGTAAAACAAGGCAGCGCATCAGCAATCAACGACAATGATTGGTGGGTGCTGAACCACCGTGCGAAAACTTTTTGTTGACATTAAGGGTGCTTAAAATTAACTTGGTTGTTCAATTTTTAACATAAGGAAGTTGTTTTGAAAAAAATATTACTACCCACTTTATTTTTAATTGGGTTACAAGCTAATGCGAATGGAGCTGAATTACCGGGAGGCTGCGATGATAGAACTTCAGGAAGTCATCGACTATATGGACCTGATTATGTTTTAAAAAATGCATCATACAGATACGAGCTTCATACTGCGTTTTCATACTTCGGTGTATCAGGTCGCTTCCATACTGACGATTCTGGCTTTTACGCAAAGGATGATATTGATATAAGCGGACGTTCTCATGTAGGAATAACCTTCTCAGAAGAACCTGGCTCACATGATGTTTGGGTGCAATGGGGGAACTTTTCACCTACTTCAAACTGCTATTCTAAATCTGTAGTTGTCCAAAATAATGGACCTACTGCACAGTTTAATAGTAAATCTTCAGGGCCTGTTTTGTATGCTTCAGTTCAAAACACTATGATTGACCAATACTCTAAAAATTCAATGGAAGGGGATGGAAGAGCTGATATACGTTTTAAGTTTGAGCATACAGATTTTACTCATACTGAGTACTCTAATATATCTAAGAGCGAATCTATATCCTATAGGCCTCAATATAGAGGAGTGTATGATATTTACGCAATTATATCGGACGGTACTTTCTCAAAAAGTTTACACTTAGGAACTACACTTTTCACTGGTGCGCCTAATTGCCAAACATGTGGACCATTAAATTAATAAGCGAAAAAGGATCGATTATGTTTTCAAAAATAACTTATATGCTTTGTTTATTTTTTAGTACCGGAGCACTCGCAAGTTTTAATCCGCCTTCTCATTGTGTGGAAGATGGAACAGGGCCAAATGGATTATCTATAGAGGGTAGTAAATATGTTGCTCTAAATGAGTCAAGACGATTTAAGGGGGATTATCCTTTTCACTTCCCAACTCCCTATGATGATAGAGTAACATTTTTTAACTCTGAGTCAGGTGAAGTAGGAAGAGATTCAACAAATCTTGAAAGTAATGCATACATGAATGTTAGTTTTTATTATTCAAGAGGGCCTGGTTGGGTTTGGGTGCAAAGTGACAATGATATTAACAGTTGTGCGAAGATGAGAGTTTATGTATCAGAACCGCCTTCAGCTGAAAAGATTTCTCTAACGGGTGGTAGAGTAATTGTAGCCAAAATATCTAGTGAAATAGATACTCTTTATTCAAAAAATGCTAGAGAGGGCAATAGGAAAGCCTCTTTAACATATATATTCCTCTCTGAAACACCAGGAATTAAACCGCATTACATCAACACAGAATCTGAGCAAGTTTCTTACCGCCCAGCATTCAACGGTTTTTACAATGTGAGTGTACAAGTTAGCGACGGTAGTTCAACTTATTACTTGGATTTAGGCGGTAGACCATACTCTGGTGGAAGAGCTTGTAGTACATGTGGACCTATCCCATAACTGTTTTATAAAACTTATAAAACTTATAAAATTTATAAAACCACTTCGAAGTGGTTTTTTCATGCCTGTACTAAAGCAAGAGTTAAAGGCCTATAAGTTCTAATTGCTCTTCACGCGGTAGGTTTTTAATAAGTGACGCGGCCAATTGCGCAGTGGTTTTACATGGCAGGTTTAAGAAGTGATCAAACGATTGGGTAATACGAAAAGTAGCGCCGCACTCTTTAGTGTTAGTGCACGAGCAATACAAATTAACAACATGCGCGCTTTGCTTTTCGCGTGACGTAATTGTTGCTTTAGCTTCGCAATTTGGACAAGTAACCCGCGCCATAATAACCACCAATCGTTAATAAAATACACTGTCATTATATACAGTGGTTGCATATATGCCAAATAACCATTTAACTATTAGCTGAGAACCAAAAGGGCGAAAAATTCACTCCTCCTCGCCTTCCGCTTTCGTGCAAAAAACGCGTCAAATTGACAACCTCAGTGACATGTAATTAATCGCTAGCCAGCCCAGTAAAAGGATCTGTGAGTAATTTTAAAAAGATCGCATTGTCAAAAAGTGACAATGTTTGACACAAAATGACAATTAAAAGATCAAATAGGTGGTGATTTACTTAATATTACAATATCATCAATTTATTATCAGTTAAGTGATAAATAAATTATGAATTATTTATACAAAGGCTCTCAAAGCCAAGAGCGTTTAGATGCACTTTTGTCGTTTGGTAAAAGTACCAGTGAAGATATAAAAGCGGCACTCAGTGATTACTTGGTTCGTGGTATTAGCAAGACCAATGCAGCAACGCTTAATGGTGTGAAGGGGCCAAATTTCACAAGGGCACTTAACCGGCTTGAAGTTGTTGCTAGTAAAGTTGAAAAAATAAAAGAGCTAGATTGGTAAGCAATAAAATTTGAGGTGAGTAGGTAAATTGGGCGAACACTATTGCATCTAGATATTCTCGTTAATTTGATGTAATTTACTATCGACCATTTAAATACAATCATAAGGAACTTGATTATGCATACCCCAATTCAATTTTATGTCACTTTACCATTTGACCTTTTTCGACTTGGTCGTAAAACAAAAGCTAAGTTTGACTATATTCGTACTACACCACCAAGAGAAGAAGAACAAACTTGGGATGTGAGAGTTTATAAAAAGAATGATATTGACTTTGTAGACAGTAAATCGGGTGGCTTATCACTATTTAATTATAGAAACCCCAAGTTTGGTACGCTGTGGTGGAAGTTACCAGCTAAGTCTAAAATGCCGCAAGGCCTGCATGTTTCACTAGATGATGGGGGATCTCTAGGTAAAAACCATTTTACTATTCGCCCTCTATACGATATGCCTGTGACTCTGTACTTAGATAAATTAAATCAGTTAGACTCAATGGCTATCCCTTGTTTTATCGGTATACAAAATAAAGATGTAGGATAATTATGTTTTCACAATTAGAGCTTAGATTAATTAAAAGTACTCTTAAAAGCAGGGTTGAAAAAGAAACAGTAGAGCTTAAACAGCTTGATGAAGATAGCGATGAATATATGGAAAAGGCTAATGATTTAATGGTGCTTGATACATTAATTTCTAAAATTGATAAATCGCAAAATTAAAGCTTGAGGCGCTAGCTCTTAACTAGCGCTTTTTCTACCTTCGCCCTTACTCCCCCAAAATGCTCTAAACAATCGCATTAGCCCAAGTGTTGAAACGGCAATACCTACAATCACAAATTCAAAGTACCAGGGCGCACCGTTGTAACCCATGGCCTACCAGCCTTTGTGCATATACGGCTGCATGGCAGGTATAAAATGACACACAAACAACCCCAAAAAGAATAGAATGATCACCTCATCCATAATGGTTTTGTCGCGGTTCCTTAATACCAGCAGGTCATAATCAGCGTCGTTTTGCTCGGCTTGCATGCAGCGCTTTGCTTTAGCATTAAACTGGGCAATTTTAAAATTGTTCTCAGCGCGTGCTACATCAGCGGCCATTTCTGCCGCGATGCGTTTACGCTCAACATAGCCGCCGGTTAAATCGGCTATTGGGTCTGTGATGAATGAAACCAGTGTTTTTAGCCAGCCCATTATTTAATCCCCCGTATAAATTTAATAAAGCTTTTAGGGTCTTTACTAAACGATTTAATTAGCTTGTCGAACCCTTCTAAAATGTGTGGTGCTGCATATGCTGTTACGCCAATCACACCTGTTTTTAGGCTTTCATCAAAGCCGCGCCACTCACAAAACATAGCGGCTAAGTACGCTGCAAAAATAGCAACGAGCACGTTCATACAGTAATGAAAAAACGTAAATTGCTTTTTGCTTAAATACATTTGAATAGCGGCTGCTAAAAAACTCAACATAAATAAACGCCCCCATTGTTTAATAAACTCTGTTACATCTATCCAGCTCATGCGGCTTCCTTAGGTGTTGGGTTTAAGTCTGAATACTCAGGCTCTTTAAATTCAATATGCTGTGCGGCAGGTAAGTAGTTATTAATGCCTAATACGTCTTGCTGCAAGGGCACAACTTCATTGTTGTAATAGGCACGGGTAATTTTGTCTAAGTCGCCAAAGCCTGGGCTGTCGCCAGATGATTGGCCGCTCAGTGCTTCTTGCGCACGGTGCATGCTGAGCATGTCGTTAAGCGTAATTTTTTTAATGCGCTCAAATTCGTCTTTGGTTGATATGTCGCCCACCGGTGTAATGTTTATTGCTTTTTCAGCATCAGCTTTATTGCTACGGAAATTAAAAAACAAACTTCTAAAGTTACCCACGCCTTTGCTGTCGCGTATGGCATTTTTAAGGGCTGTTTCATCATCAGCACTTAAATTAGGGTCAGCCATTGAGAATATAAACCCCATGTGCGCGCCGTTCTTGTAATAGCGACGTCTAAATAAAGTGGCATCTTCATTTAATAATGCTGATTGAATACCGCCGTAATATTGCGGTATGCCATAAATGCCTTGCCCGGGGTCGTATTCTTTTACGTGTATTATTTCGCCTTCATTAAAGTAAATAGGCTCATGACTGCGATTACTTAATTGTGCGTACACACCGCGTTTATCGGTATAGCGCATAGTCAACGCAGGTAAATGGCGCAGCTTAATAACTTGCCCAAATGAATTTTTAATAACCTGCAAGTAGGCGTTGCCGCTCCACAGCAAATCAAATGCAAACTTGCTAAGCGCTTGATGGCTTAAAAGCGGGTTAGGCTTATACCACTTTAAAATCATGTTGCGTTTAAAGTAGAGTATTGGCCCATGTTGGGCATTTACACGCAGCAGTTTAACCAAGCCTTGCAAATTAATGGGCGGGGCGTAAATGCCGTTACTGTCACTAAACACCCCAACGTAATCTGTTAGCCGGTTGTCTAAACAGGGCTCAGGATCGCCAAAGCTAAACGTATCGGTTACCGCTGTGCGTTGGTTGTAGTTTGGCGCTTGGCCGTTACTTACTTGTAATCGTGGTTTACTCATTAAGCTGCAATTCCTACAGATGTTTGACGGCTATGGGCGTTACCGTCGAGTGGTTCAAATAACATAGCGTGCATAATTGCCCACGCAATATCGGCATGGCCTGTTGTGGCTGTGCGGTTTGTGGCATAGGTAATTTGGTCGCCCACCACTTTACGGCGAATATTAATGAACGAGCTGGCAATATTTACCGCGTCCTGGTCAAACTCAAAGCGGCCGTTTTGAATAACGTTAATGGCTTTAATAACCATGCGGTTTTTAATGATGGGGTTGTAATGAATCGGCTCAGCATTGGGATAAAACTTAGTAATAAGCTCCCACACACCATAGCCAATGCCGGTGGTGTCTACGCCAATATGCACAACGTTGTATTTTTCGGTGAGGTGCTTTATCTCGTTCGCCATGGCTTCAAAGTCGTTGCCGCTTAAATCAAGTGCTTCTAGCAGTAAAAACTTTTCGCCTGGGTGCATGGGCGCACTTAAAATGGCAACACTTGCTTTATCGCCAAAGCGGGCAGGGTCAAAACCAATTACAACAGGGCGTAGGCCAAACGGGCGTTCGTAGTCTAAATCAAAGTCAGCCCATTTGGTTGAGTCGCCCACACAGTTCATAAGCTGTTTAAGATTAAACGCACTGTGTGCATCATCAATAAACTTACACATAAACAAGTTATTAAACTCATCTACGCTATATTCGTTTTCAAGTACGCCAATATCAATACGGTCAAAACCACTGGTTACTACATCGTAAACCGTGAGCATTTGACGCCAAATACCGTCGTCACACAACTGACCGTTTTTTAAGTTTTTATGGCTTACATCTATGGCAAATTCAGGATCGTTACACGCTTTTGTTTTGCGGTACCATTTACCGTTCCAATGGTCGTAGGCTTCGTGGCTGGTAACCGATGGCGTACTAAAATAGGTTATTCGTAAATGTTTATGCGTTGCCATGGCCTGCGCCAAACCGCGCAACGACTTATATTTAGGTATCCAAAACACTTCATCAATATATAAATCGCCGGATTCTGATTGTGCAGTACGGGCATTGGTACTTTTAAAAATAAGTTTAACCGTTTTACCGCCGGCTAAATTAAGCACCATGGGTGAGCCACTTAATTCAACATTAAAATGCTCACGCACCAACGCCACAATATTGGCTTTAAATACTTCGGCCTGATCACGGCTCGCCGATATAAATATTTTATTGCGCCCATTTACCACAGCATCGTAAAACGCTTCAAAGGCAAAATAAAATGTAGCGCCAATTTGGCGTGGTTTTAATATAAAGCGGGTGCGATGGTCTTGGTTATCAAACCAATGTTTTTGGTGAGGATAAAGTAATGTGTCTTTAAGCTCGTTGAGCATTTCAAGGGTAATACCAGAGCAATCGTTTTTCTTTTTCTTCTTTGATTTTTTGTCATTGCCGTTATGACTGTTGCCGCTGTTATTGTTTGTGTTGCCGTCATTACTTGCGCGCTGTTTAGGGGCAGGGGCTAATTTACTTTTATTAAGTGCACACAACTGGCGCGTGCAAAAGTCGAGCTCTTTATAGTCAGCATCGGTTTTATCATCTTTATCGGCCAGTACATTAATACGTTTGCTAAAGGCCATTTCGGCGTTATAGCTTGGGCACATGTCCTCCCACTTGCCAGCCTCCGACCAACGGCGAATGCTACGCGCACTGGGCATGTCGTCAAGCTCGGCTATTTCGTCCACCGTGTAGCCCTCAACAACATACAAATCTTGTGCTTTTTTGCGTATCTCTGGTCCGTAGTTCGCCATCTATTGCGCCGCTTTTATTAATCCATAGCGGCAGTGTATTCGTTATAAAACGCTTAATCTGTCAGTCAAAAACCTGTCCATTCCTAAAAGTTAAATATAGGAATTTCAAAAAGTTAAACCGTTGGAAAGGAATAAAAAGAGGGTGCAAACTGCAATCACTTTAAAGCAATACGCTTAATTTGCACATATTTAAAAAGGGTTGTTTATGCCAGGTCAACTACGTACTAAACCGTTATCGATTGCCGCTGTAGGTATGACCGTTGACGGCCGCGAAATATCAGAGCAAGACGTAGCCGACATTGTAGAAACCTATAACCCGCGTAAATACGGTGCACGTATTAATGTTGATCACGAGTTTAATTGGTCAGGTTGGGCCGCTAAAAATCTTCATAACGTAGATATTCCCGGCATGTTGGGCGATGTAGAAAGCGTACAAGCCTATGAAAACGAAGAGGGCGTTGTGTGCTTATACGCAGTGCTTGCGCCCAATCAAGGGTTTGTAGAGCTGAACAAAGCAGATCAAGCTGTTTATTTTAGTATCGAAATTAGCCGCGATTTTATGGGCACAGGCAAAACCTACCTAACCGGTTTAGCAGTGACGGACTACCCAGCCAGTTGCTATACCGACCGTATCCATTTCAGTAGTAAGAGTAAGCCAGATGACACGGACGTCTCTTTATTAAAAGTTGATTTAGGATCATGTGAGCCTATCGACGCCGCACCTAAAAAACCATTTTTTAAACGACTATTCGCAAAGGAAGAACCCGACATGAACGAAACACAATTAGCCACTGCATTAAAAGATGCGCTGGGCACACCGCTTAGTGAGTTTGCTAAAAAACTAGACGGCTTAGCCACAAAGCTTGATTCGTTTTCAACCACAAAAGTGGAAGGTGAAGAAACGCCGCCAGCTGATGATGAAAACACTGAATTAGCTCAAGTAAAAGAAGAGCTATTAAAAACAAAAACAGCATTAGGTGAACTTAACGACAAGTTTACCAAAGCGTTGAAAACACCTGCGGGTGATACCACTGACGCCGACGAAGAACCCGAAGGCGATGAGGGTAAATACAGTAATTTGTACTAATTGCATTCACTCTAACTTAACTTAGCTAAACGCAGGAAAGAATATGAAAACCAGAACTAGAGAATTATTTGTCGCCATTATGGCAGGCATGGCCGTTAATTACGGCGTTACATCAATGAGTGAACAGTTCAACGTTGAGCCTACAACTGAGCAGCATTTATATGATGCTGTTTATGAATCGGCTGAATTTTTACAGATGATCAACACCGTACCGGTAGACGACTTAGTTGGTCAATCGGTGATCATGAGTGTAGACGGTGGCGTTACAGGTCGTGCAGGCGTTGAAACCGACGACACCAAAGAGCGACAAACTCGCGACGTATCAAAGCTCGCTAAACGTGAATACCGTTGTTACCCCGTTGAATGCGACATTCATATCACATGGGTAAAAATGGATCAGTGGTCTAAGTTCCCTGATTTTCATAATCGTTATCGTAATCACGTACGTCAGGCTATTGCGCTCGACATTATTAAAATTGGTTGGAATGGTACGCGCGTAGCTGATACCACAAATATTACAGCCTATCCAATGATGAACGATGTAAACATTGGCTGGCTACAACTAATTCGCCGCGATGCACCCGAGCGCGCAATTAGTGAAGGCGAAACCGCTGGCGAAATTCGTATTGGTGCTGGCGGCGATTACGAAAACCTAGACCAAGCGGTGCACGATGCATTGCAAGGTATTCCTGAGCACAAACGTGCAAACATGGTGGCTATTATTGGCGACGAGCTTTTAGCACAAGACAAAAATAAGCTGTACGCCAAGCAAGCACATACCCCAAGTGAAAAAACTAAGATTGAGCTGCAACAGGTGATTGATACCTATGGCGGTTTAATGACATACAAAATTCCGTTTTTCCCCGCTCGTGGCATTTTAGTTACCAGCTTTGACAACTTAAGTCACTACGTACAAACGGGATCAACGCGTACCAGTGTAGAAAACAACGCTAAGAAAAAACGCGTTGAAGACTACCTATCACGAAACGATTGCTACTACGTAGAAGACCTTGAAAAAGTCATGTATTTCGAATCAACCAGTATCAAGTTACCAAATTCAGACGGTAGCGCCTGGGTTTAAATATTCGGTAAATTCCCATTTGGCCGGCTTGTTTAATCCAATTTTCGAGCCGGTCTTTTTAACCACATTAAAGAGTGTTTTTAAATGAGCTTAGTCAAAAAATCATTAGCCAAAGCAGCAGGCAGTGTACCAGCAAGCACTGACAAAAAAGCGCCAACGGTCGCGGCAACAGCCACGAGTACCCATGCGCCAACCACTATCACTAAGCAAACCGAGTACCAGCTTTATGCAGCAGCCATCGAATCTGACTTAGCTCAATTAAAAACATTTACTGATATAGCAGATAAAGCAACTTACAAGTCTGAAGCGTTAGAACGCCAAGATTATTTAGGGTATATCAATCAATATCGACTAAGCGGTCAGTGCCACCCGAACACGGTTTTAGCATGGGTGTTTATTTGGTTGGTTGACTTAAAGCGCTGGGATGCAGCGCTAGAACTCCTGCCGTTTATGATTGAGCAAAAACAACCACTGCCAACGGTATTTAATACCAAACATTGGCCTGCATTCGTTATCGACCAACTCTATGACGATGCAAATTACTACCTAACAGAATCAAAGCAGCAAGGCTTATTTGATATTAGCTATGTACTGCGTGGCTTAATCAATACCGTAAAAAACCAAGACTGGAACGGCCTTGAAGTGGTGGGCGGTAAATTGTACGCCATTGCTGCCAAGGTTGATGCAGCCCAGCACAATTATGGTAATGCTCTGTTATTTGCAGAGCACGCCCAAGCCATTAACGACAAAGCAGGAGTTAAAGGTTTAGTAGATAAGCTAGCAAAGCAATTAAAAGCAACGGTTAACGTGTAACAGCTCCAACGCCAGCGGGCAACTTAGCACAGTGCGAGTATTAATTATGTCGCCAGTGTGACTAAGTGGCGCCCGCACCTAATTTAATGTGTGTGTTTTTACAGGTGCAATATGAATTTAAGCGGTATGCCACAAGCAGATTTACAAAGCATCAATGTTGATGTGCCAGGTAATGGCTATTACCCAGCATTAAGCACCGCGTATTTTATTGAGCACTACGCAGTTGCCCAAGAGTACGCCAGCAAAAGTGCGCTGCTTGTTGAAAAGCTAAAGCGTGCACAGGGTGAAATTAATCAAGAATTAGAAGATGTTCAGCTTACTCATGGCGAGCCACTAAACGCACAGCAAGTAATTTTTTATAACGATGCAGTTTACAGCAAAGCTAAGGCGCATTTATTGGTATCTAAGCTTGGCAGTACACACCGTGAAAACGCAACAGCACAGTCGCAATCAGCCATTGATAACTTTGAACACTGGCAACGCGAAAGCATAAACGCCATGCGCTTACTGCAAGCACTAAGCCCTAATTTATCGGTAGAGCTGTTATGAGCCAAAGCAAAATAGCACAGCTAACAAAGTACTTAATTGATGCGCAGTACCAAGGCAAAAAGCTAGCGTTAGATACTCAGTTTAAAACATCAGTGGAGCAGGGCGTAATAATTCCCGCTAGCAAAAAAATAAACAGCAATGGTTTATTGGCAGCAAGACTTTATTACTCGTCAGTAATTTCGATTGACCCGTGCTTTGCACCAGTTGAGCTAATAAGCGCATATGTAAGTTTTTGGCTACAAAACAACGGCACAGGTGACGACTCACAAAACGCAGAGTTTGCAAGCACAATTAATGACGACAACTCATACGAAATTGAAATAGCCATAGATACATTCGAAGAAACTATCGAGCTAATAGAGCAGGAAGATGGACCATTTGAACTAGATGGTAAGTGCTACGACTTTGGCCAACAAAGCCTATGGATTGCTGAGAAATTTAATTTAACAGGCAGCGTATACAGTGCTGAAGATTAAGTTTGACGAAAACAGTAAACGAGACCAACTGGAGGCGCTAACGCTACCAGAAAAAAAGCGTAGAGCAATAATGAGAAGCATGGGGCGTAGGTCACGAGAGATGTCTATTGCAAGGGTAAAGCAAGGCAAAAACACAGATGGTAGCGCATGGAAAGAGCCAAAGAAAAAAAGAATTTTTACAAAAATAAACCAAAAAAAGCGCACCTATATAAAAACAAGCGGTGTTAGTGCGGAGATTGGTTATAAATCAAGTGGGCGTGGTTATGCAGGTGCAATTGCAAAAGCTCATTCGCGCGGCCTAGAAGAAAAGTTCAGCGTAGAGCGGTCAATAAAAAACTTAAAAAAAAGGCCTCGGCCAGATTACGGCGAGGGCGCAACACTAGAGCAAGCCAGAAGGTTAAAAGCATTAGGTTACAAAATGTGGAGCAAAGATATGGGTAAGTACGTGAGGGTTACCCAAGGAACAATAATGCAAAAGCTATCTTTCGGCAAAGCAGGTTTGATTATCGCTTTATTAAAAGCAGAAGAAAAAGAGAAGAAAAAGCAGTGGTCAATAAAACGACCAGAGCGGGAGTTGCTAGGCAACACGCCAGTAGAGCGAAGCAAAATAAGAATCGCAGAGTTAGAAAAGAAAATGTATTTAAATCAGAAATAAGGGCAGCTCAAGCAAGAGCAAATGGCAAATTGACTTGCCTGCCCGCTCTTTTTTAGGGCAAACCGTTGCTGAACAAAAACAGCAACAAAGTTTTATTTTAAACAAAGCTATGCACGTTGCGTAGCGCAAAGCAAAAGGAACGATCATGGCACAAGGTAAAGTAACCGTTGCCGCCATACAAACAGGCAGTGGCGCTACGAAACAAATTGAACGCAGTGTGTTGTTTATCGGTCAAGCGAGTGAGAACAACGGCAAAATTTTATCTATTAATGCACAAAGTGATTTTGATGTTGAGTTTGGCGCCGCCGACTCCCCACTAAAAACACAAGTAAAAGCATGGCAACGCAACGGTGATGACTTAGTGAGTGGTTATGCCATCCCGCATGGTGCAGGCGATAACGTAATGGCCCTTATTGATAAAGCAATGGATCAGGATGTTAGCCCTGAAATTATTGTTATTTGTACGCCAGTTACAGGCAAAGTCGACATTGAAAGCTACCAAGCGAAAGCGCTTGAAATTTTATCGAGCCTTGCTCGTCGTGTTCGCTTTTTACTTGCAGCACCTGGCTTAACGGCTGAGCAAAATTGGCCTGATTTAGTGACTTCATTGCAACCGTTAACCGATGGCGTAGTAGGCGATCGTGTGGCTGTTATCCCGCTTTTATTCGGTGACGAACTAGGCGCAGTAACAGGGCGTTTATGTAAAAGCGCAGTCACTATTGCCGACAGTCCAATGCGCGTGCTAACGGGTGCAATGTCATTGATGCCACACCCAGAAGATGCCGCCGGCAACCCCTTAACCAACTCAACCACGGCGGCACTTGATGCGCTGCGTTTTAGTTGTACACAGTTTTATGCTGATTTTGATGGTACGTATTTTGGCGATGTAAACATGCTCGACGCTGAAGGCGGTGATTTTCAAAAAATTGAAATTGGCCGCATTGTTGATATGGCTGCACGTGCTGTGCGCATTATTGGAATTTATAACGTTAAAAATCGTCGCTTAAACAACAGCAGCACCGGGATTGAATTTGGTAAACGCATTATGGGTAAACCGCTGCGCAACATGGCACGCTCTATCAATATTGGTGCCGACAAGTTCCCTGGTTTAATTCGCGCCCCAAAAGACGACAGTATCAACCTAACGTTTATGAATGCGACCACATTACAAGTCGTACTTAAAGTTAAACCAATCGATTCACCCAACACCATCATTGTTGGGATCATGTTAGATAACGCAGAGTAGGAGCGCAAACATGCAAAAAGTACTAGGCGGTAAAGACTTCGATATCTTCATTGGTGATTCGATGGTTCATGTTATGGAAGCGACTTGCAAAATTACGGATGGGCGCACCGTTAAAAAAGTGCGCGGTATTCCAAAGGGCTTTATTGATGGCGATGTTGAAGGCGAAGTAACACTAAAGCTTGATCATGAAAATTGGTTAATCGTGCAAGCGCAAGCTGAAAAAGCAGGCAGTTGGAAAGGTATTGAACCGTTTGATATTGCGTTTAATGCAGAAGTAGCAGCAGGTAAAAAGAACGTTGAAGCGTTTGGTTGTCTGCCGCAGCTGGACGAAATTTTAAACATTAAAGCCGATGGTGGCGAAGAAGACACCACATCAATCAAGTGTCCAATTACTAGCCCTGATTTTGTCAAAATTAACGGTGTGCCATACCTAACTGACGATGAAGTGAGAGATTTGTAATGACTAAAGCCATTCGCACACTAACTGCCACAACATTACTAAGCACCCTGCAAGCATGTGGGCATAAAGTATTTGAGGGTGAATTAAACCTAAACATTATAGGCATTCGCCATACAAACACCCGCGCCAACACGTTTAACGATGCAATTTGTGTGTTGTATCAGCAAAACAGCGAATGGCAGTTAAAGCAGTATAAAGCCACAACAGATGCCGGTATTTACTGGCGTAAAAACCCAATGAACATAGACGGCACAGCGGTGCTAGTTGCAGGGCAGCATAAAAGCTTATGGACGTTGGGTTATCACCAGGGCAAGTATCGCGCCCTTGTACAGCATAAACCGGTTGTTGTTCTACGTGACAACAACAAAGACACCGAGTTAGACACGGACGTCACACCCCAAGCAGAGCTACAACAAGGTTACTTTGGTATTAATTGCCACCGTGCAAACAGCAAAACCACATCAACCCAAGTTGATAAATGGTCTGCCGGTTGTCAGGTGTTTGCAAATCCCAATGACTTTGATGAATTTATTGCTTTGTGCGAGCAATCAGCAGCCAAGTACGGCCCTTATTTTACCTACACACTGCTAGAACAAGCAGATATTAAAGAGAGTATTGATCATGGCGTTTGAGAAAAAAATCACATTAGAAACCCCCGTTGGCGAAATCACATTTAATGTAAATGGCGCCGACTACAACAAATACATTAACTCGACTCAGCCAAATAACAAGGTGCAGCCGGCAACTAACTTTTTATTAAACACAGTGGTTGAAGCCGACGCTAAAAAGCTCAAAGAGCTGGTACAGCAACCGGGTGCAGCATTGTTTTTAGTGGGTGCAATTGTTGAAGAATACCAACCTGAGTTTAATTTTACGGTAAAAAAATCGAAAGCCGAGCCAAGCAAATAGGCAAAAGCAGGCTCGATCAGTTACTGGCATACCACGCTAAGTATTTTGGCAACCAACCAGTAACTGACGAGAGCTTGGCACAGGCGCTTTACCTTGAAACATCACAGCAAGAAAACTTTGTAACAGCCGTAAATAACGGCATTTGCACAGCATTAGGCGGCGAGTAATTAATGGCAACACTCAGCAAATTAGACAAGCTTACTTATTCAATCGGCATCATTGACAAAGTCACTGGCCCGGTTAATAAAGTCATGGCTAAAATTAATCAGCTGAGCCAGCAAACCGCCGCTGCACAAGATCAAATGATGCGCGGCGCAGCCACAGCCGTAGCAGGTGGTTATGCGCTTGCCCGTTCGCTTGCGCCAGCAATAGATCAGGCCTCCGCATTAGGTGAAGTGAAATCGCTTGGCGTAGTTGACGAATCATTACAAAAATTAAACAAAACTTCATTAGAGTTTACCGCTAACTTTGGCGGCAACGCATCCGACTTTGTTCGCAGTGCCTACGACATTCAATCAGCAATGTCAGGAATTACAGGCGACGAACTATCAAAAGTTACCGAAATATCAAACACCTTAGCCAAAGCCACTAAAGCTGATGCCGCAACAGTGACCGACTACATGGGAACGATGTACGGCGTATTTAAATCAACAGCCGACAAAATGGGAAAAGTAAAGTGGGCGGAAGATATAGCAGGCATTACCGCTAAGGCAGTAACTGATTATAAAACTGACGGTAAAGAAATGGCTTCCGCGTTCAGTGCTTTGGGAGCCTCATCGTCTGCGCCACTGGCAGAACAAATCGCAGTAATGGGGCGTTTGCAATCGACTATGAGTGGTAGTGAATCAGCAACAAAATATAAAGCATTTGAAGCTGGAGCAGGTAAAGCTCAAAAAGCACTCGATTTAGATTTTACAGATAGCTCGGGCAAGCTATTACCGATGGTAGATATACTTCAAAAAATAAATGAAAAAACAAAAGGATTAACTAAGCAAGCGGACATTGATGCAATAGCAAACGCGTTCGGATCAGCTGAAGCATCATCATTAATTAAACTATTAATAACTGATATTGATGGGCTAAACAATCAGGTTCAAGACTTAGGCAGCGTAAGCGGTATGGCAAACGTTGCAAAAATGGCAGACGATATGAGAACGCCATGGAACAAATTAAGTGGATCATTTAATGCTGCATCCATAGCACTAGGCCAGCGTTTGTTACCTGTGGTTGAGCCGTTCGTTGAAATGCTCGCCGCCGGCTTTGCTTATATCGTTTCGTTAACTGAGCGCTTTCCGATTTTATCCAGTGTGATTGCAACACTTGTAGTGGGCATTGTGGCGCTTATCTCTATTTATGGCGTGGTCATGTTCATGATGGGCCTTTACAAAATGGCGCTGATAACAAGTGGTGCGCTCACAATGGGTTTAACAGTGATAACTAAATTATGGCAAGGCGCACTCATTGCGTTGCGTGTATTGGGTTTTTTATCACTCATTGCAACGATGGGCGCGGCGGCCATTGCCATGGGTACATTTAAAGCAGTTATGCTCGCAGGCCAAGCGGCTACATGGTTGTTTAATGCAGCGCTTTGGGCAAACCCAATTACGTGGGTAGTAGCGGGTGTTATTGCGCTCATCGCGGCGGTTGGTGCGCTTATCTATTACTGGGATGACTTAGTGGCTGCGTTTCAAAATACCGCATGGGGGAAAGTATTAATGGCGGTGTTTGATAGTGTGAAAGCGGCCTTTAATGGGGTGATTGATAGCGTAAAATGGGTGCTCGAAAAGCTCGGCCTGATTGGCGATACCGAGGCAAAAATAAAAACAGAAGCGACCTCAACACACGAAAACATTAACCGTGCTCAGCCTAGAAATTTAGTCATGCAAAATGCAGATCAAGCGTTCAGCCGTGACTACGGCCAAGCTGTGATCAACAAAGCTGCCCAAGTACCAGGCAATAAAGCCAGCACTAACTATGGTGCAGTGAATGATGTTACGTATTTGAATCGAACGCAGTTAAACAAAGGTCAAACTAATAACGCTATTAACTCAGCATTACAAAGCAGTAATGCCATTGAGCAATCAAACAGCACGTTGGGACAAACGAACACATTAAATAACCGCTATGTAAGTTCAACTGTGGCGAATAGATTAACCAATATCGCGCCTGTAAACACCGCTATTAATAACAATGCTTCAGCAAACGATGCTGCTTATTCAACAACGGGCAACATAAATAACAGCGCTACTAACTCAGTATTACAAAGCAGCCCAGCTACACATAACGATGTTGTCCACAATGCACAATCAACACAGTTCGTAACACAATCAGCGATAGAAAATGGCAATACACGCACAGCTAATCATTTTACTAACGCGGCCAATTCACCTGTTTATAGTCAAAAATATGAACAACTCGCCAGCTTTAATCAAGGTGCAGCGCCATTACAACGATTGCCAATGGTCAAAACAGATCAGGCAATTACTAACACAGCGAACGCGTACAGCGTTGAGCAATTAAATACTGAGCAACAACACACGAATAGCTATAAAGCCAAAGTACAAAAATCAGCGTTTTTACAAAGCCTAACGAGCAGCACCAGCCAGAGCAGTTCAAGCGAGAGCGATAACAGCAAGCGTGTGCACATAGACAACTTAACGATTAAATCTGACGACTTAGCGCAAAGCTTTGAACAAATGATGGAGCTAGCAAGCTGATGAACTTTGATATTGCACTGCACATAGACCTAGAAATACAAGACGGCGACTTTATGCTTAACGACTCGCTAAGCCCTAGCGCGCTTAAAAAAGCCGACGTAATAGGCCAAGACATAAAGCACCGCATTTTAGAAAGTGGCTTGCTAACCAAGCTTGTTGGCCTGCGCAATAAAAACGGCATAGCGCCCATTTTAACCGAGCTCGAATTACTAACCGAGCAAGACAATCGCGTAAAGCCAGGCACAATAAAAGTGCACCGCAACGACGATGGCACGCTAAGCATTAACGCACAAACGCGACAGTATGGGAGCAGCAATGAACTTTAAAACAATGATGCAAAATGCAGGCTTGCCAATGGACGAGCAAACAGCGCAAGCGCAGTGGCAAGCACAGTTAAAAGAGCAAAACATACAAGTTGCCAACAATTCACCCTTTGGCCCATTTTGGCGAACCGTTGAAGCGTTGCTAACAAAGCCAGTCGTGCAGCTGTTTAATTGGCTAGCAACGCAGCTAATGCCTGACTTATTCATTATGACAGCAAGCCGAGTTGCACTGATTGAACGCCATGGCCCTGCACGTAATGTGTTTATTCAAGCGGGCGTAAAAGCACAGGGATTATTAACGTTTACACGCGAAAGCGACGAGGGCGAAAGTTCCATTGTGGCAGGAACCGCAGTGGTAACCGATGTGCTAGGCGATAAAGTGTATAAGCTTATACTTTTACAGGATGTGTATTTTCAACAAGGGCAACGCACTGCGTATGCATTGGCTGAAGCCTATGAAACCGGTGCAGCTTATAACTTACCCGCAGAGGCTTACCGATACTTTACTGAGCAACAAGAAGGGATCACCGTAACCAACAACGATGATTGGTTAATTAAGCCAGGCTCTGATGATGAAGACACTGAGCATTATCGCCTACGCATTCGTAACGTATTTGGTACTGCTTCCCGCTGGCATATCAATGCTGTTTACAAACAAATTATTGCTAGCTTTGCTGTACCAATAGATAACATTGAAATACTAACCAATGCACCACGTGGACCAGGCACGGCTAATGCGTATATTTACTTAGATGTTGGCCCTGTACCAACAGCACTATTGAGTGCTATTAACCAACATATTCGTACCGCAGGCCACCATGGTTTAGGGGATGACTTTATGGTTTACGCTATGGCAACCAACGGGTTTGATATCACCGCAACCTATAAGTTACATGACAACAGCCACGCTATTCAAGACGACTTAACCACGTTTATACAAGCCGCATTTCGTCAAAATGCAGCGTATGCACCCACACGCGTAACGCATCAAACTGTGTTCAGTATTAGCCAACTAATAACACAGTGTCATGAACAATTTAGTGAACTGCAATCAATCAAGTTTGATATTGACGACATAACCGCCGCCAACTGGTTACCGGTACTTACATCATTAACCGTTAACGAGGTGGCAAATGGCTAACGAAATCGCCACTTGGTTAAACAAAGGCTACGCCGAAAAACTTGTAAAAGCGGCCACAGGCTACTGGGAGCAATCGCGCGACTATGTTATGTGGGCAGTGAACCAAAAAGACGAGTTAAAAAATGAAGAGCCTGTATTAGGGTTCCTAGCATGGGAGCGGCTAACTACCCGACTAGATGATGAACCCATAGAGCTATACAGAAAACGCGTACAGCATGCATTAGTTAATACTATTGACGCCGGTGAAATGGCATCCGTAAGAAGTATTTTCGACCGCTTAGGGTTAGAAGTGCTCAATGTGCGTGAGCGTATTGATGGGCGAGATTGGGACATTATTGCCATTGATATGTCTGACTCAACGCTTGCAGGTAATACAGATTTACTCCCTGAACTAATACAGCTGTAGGGCCGAACATGCCGCCGATACGAATTAACAGTGCATAACTTGGCAGCAGTATCGCTAAGCCTTGGCCTAACTCATGTGCAATGGGATAACAACTACGTTAACTCAGCAACAAAAATAAACGCAATAACTGGCATTGATCACGGCGTAGTTCATAGCTTTTTGGGGCTAGACGCACTAACAAGCAACACGCGCCACCAAGCAACAAGCATTGATGTGCAGCACAGCATTAACGCGCACCAGCATTATGGGTTTTTAAGCAAAGACGGCGGCATAAGCACCGCCAAGGAGCAACTATGAATCAGGCAATAACCGGCATAATGACCAATGCTGGCAAGGCATACATAACAACAGCAACGCTGCAAAACAAAGGGCTTGAAGTAACAGAGCTAGTGTTTGCAAATATACCCGGGCTAAACGAGCAAGCAACCCGCAACCCAAACGAAAAAATGCCGGGCGGCGCACAAATAGTTTATCGCCGCAACATAGATACGTCAGGGTATGTAGATGCAAACACAGTCGCGTGGGCAGTAGTGCTAGAGCAAGATATAGGCGACTTTGACTACAACTGGATAGGCCTAGTTACGCGCAACGGCACGCTGCTAGCAGTAGATTACTTACCCCTGCAGCGCAAGCGCCAAGGTGTAAACAACGTGCACAACCGCTCGTTTGTTTTAAAGTTTGCGGCAGCCGCAGCCCTAGCGCGCATTACCATTCCAGCGCAATCGTGGATGTTCGACTACAGCCCGCAAATTGACGGGCTAACACTGTTAGCAACCAGCAATGCAACGGCACAAATAAACAACATGCGCCGCACTGTGCGCAATTACTTTTTAAATAAAAACTTCAGCAATTTCAGCAAGGAACTATCATGAGCGTAACGCAAATAAACCAGCTAGTAACCGCAGCCGACCAGCTAACAACAGCAATCGAAGGCAAAGCAACAGAAATCGACAGTAAAACAACGCAGCTAGACCAGTTCGTAAAAGCCAAGGCAAACGAAATGGCAGTCGTTGCATCAGACGGTTACCGCAAGGCAATCGAACACGCATCCGGTGGCCGCAATAAAGTGATCATCGACGAACAGGGCAACCCAAATGTGATGGTGCCAATTGCCCCGTTCACATATGAAGAGTTAGCCGCTGCAATCCAAGAAAAATACAGCATAGACTTAAACCTAGGCACAGGCATTCCAACCATGTTTATGCGCAACGGTGTTCAGCTGGGCGAAGTGTACATTGGTAAATACCTAGCATCAGCCGGAGCAAATGGCGGCTGCAGTGTTATCGGTGGTGTGCAGCCTCGCACATCGGTTAATTACGACCAGGCAAAAGCACTATGCAATAACAAAGGCGCTGGCTGGCACATGATGAGCATTCACGAATGGGCAGCAATAGCGCTGTGGTCTTATGCAAATGGCACAGTGCCGCGCGGCAATACAAACTACGGTCGCAGCCACGAAAACAAATTAGAAACAGCGCGCCGTAGCGACAACGGCTTACCAGGCGACGCATCAGGAACAGCAAGAACCGACACCGGCAAAGGCCCTGCAACATGGTCGCACGACCACACCGAATGGGGCATTCAAGACCTAGTGGGTAATGTGTGGGAATGGTTAGACCAAATGATGCTAGACGAAGGGCAGATCATTACTACGCTTGACAACAACCCAGCAGTAATTGAAGAAAACTGGAACAAGCACACGGCGTTTTTCGACTCGCCAACGGCAAGCACAGAAGGCACCGGCAACGCTGGATCTCCAAAGCTAAGCAACAGCGTTACAAATCGCAACGGCCCAGTAGGTAATGACGCGTACGACAACCCTTATTTAACAAACAGCCACTTTGCAGCAATCGAAAAGGCGCTCGACTACAACAAAATTGAGCTGTTACGCCGCCTGTTAATCGAGTCAGAATCAACAACTACGGTTGGCGGCTACATCTACTGTCGAAATTATGGCAGTCGATTCCCGCTGCGTGGCGGCAGCTGGAGCGATGGCTTGAACGCTGGGCTGGGCGCGCTTAATCTGAGCATTGCGCGTTCGAATGCGTACAGTAATATCGGTTTTCGTCCCGCTTTCTTTGCGTAATTGGTTATTGAAATTTGAACCCTTGTAGGCGCGATTTCACATCGCGCTTTAAATGAATAAAAAGGTAATACTATGTTTTCATACATATATAAAGGTGTAAGCCACAGCAATACAACGGGTGTGTACATGCAAGGTCTAGGCATGGAAAAAGAGCAAATTGAATCTGTATTAAACCAGCAGCAATTTGAATTAAGCCAAAACGTAGAAAAGCGCCAAGCTGCATACAAAGCAGAGTCAGACCCGTTATTTATGGAGTCACAATTTGATAGTACAGCTGAGTCACATCAAAAGTGGCAGGATAAAGTAGCTGAAATCAAAGCCCGTTACCCATTGCCTGAAAATGCATAACCTAGCGATTTCTTATCATCAAACTGCCGGCCCTTGCTCAATGCAAGTGGGCGCGCAGTTGCTTGCGTCTGCCATTAAAGACGACTCACGCACCGATAAACCAGCGTGCTATGGCGGTTTATTGTTATCAGTGAGTGCAACCGATCCTGCAGCGCTGGCCAGTAAGTTGGAATCAATAAACAACTATTGCCCAATCCCTGAGTTTATCGCCTGCGCCCAGTATGCCAATAGTCAAAGCACATTAGAGCAGACCAAACTAGATACCTATGACGGCCAAAGTATCGAATGGCAAATAAACACATTGCAAAACTTAACGCCAATACGTGAGCAACAAATAGCGGACGAAATTGCTACTGTAAACGACAGTGGCAAGCAATTAATAAACACCATTGACGATGCATTGACTCAAACCGTTGAGCTAAAAACAGCACGCGACGAGCGACTAAATCAGGCGCAATTTACTGCCCAAAGTAGCGGGGTCGATATGCAATTAATAACAGCCGGCACAGCAAAGCAGCTAGCCGACTCAGTTACTAACAAAGGCAATGAGCATAACTATTGGGCATTGTGTTTATTTGTTGGCGAACTAAGCGAGCTTAATCACATTAAAGAGGTGTTATGAGCATATCGTTAGATGGCTGGAATATCCCCGGGTATGAAACGCGGGTCAATGCTGGTATTAAATTAGCCGGCGGCGATATGTCAGGCATGGGAAGTTTTGCGCTCATTAGCGATCAAGGTGTTAAGCCTGGCATGTTAACTGTGAGCACTAAAATACCGCTTAATGAAGAGGGGGCTTTAGCATTACTTATTAGCAAAGCGAAAGCACTTGATGAAAACGGCGCCCGTATTATTTACACAATTAATAATGCATTGGCAGAGGCTTATAAAATACGTAAAGCCAAATTTGATGGCGAGGTAAAAGCTGTAGAACTTGAAGAAAAGCGCGCATGGCAAATCACCTTTAAACTTATTGAAGTACAGTCCGTATCAGAGCGTGAGCAACAACAGCTAGATGGTACAGCAAACCAAAATGCACAGTCGCAAGCGGTCACTTCAAATAACGATGTACAAAGTAAATTTGCAGCGGTGGAGGGGCCATGAGTACTCGCCTATCTGATACGCTAACAATTGGGGGTAAACCAGTAACGAGCATCGTTACTAAAAGCGTACAACTTGATATAGCCAGCACTGGTCGTGCAAAGTTTGAAATAGTGACAGAGGAAGTGCCAAGCGGATTAGTCGAACTGCATTTAGGTTACACACTAGATAATATGGTCCCGTATTTTCTCGGCGTTATCGAATCAAAACACCAGGCAAACGGCCGTTGGTATTTAACTTGTCGCGAATTACTCGGCGCATTAAGTTTCACTGCCCCCCTTGCAGTTCGCCATGCAACAATCAAAGCGGTGCTTGATGAATTGGCAAAGCTCGGTGTTGAATTTGTGACACCTGAAAACGCCGGCTATTTAAATAAAACGATACCCGCGTTTTACCATAGCGGCATAGGTATTGAAGCGCTAAAGCAAATAGGCAAAGCATGGGGCATTAGTGATTTTATATTTCAACAACGCCCCGATGGCAAAATATTTGTCGGTAGTTGGCACGACTCCCGCTGGCCACTCGCAGCAATAAACGATTTTCCAGAGCACACAATAACAGCCAAAAGCTCAACCACCGGCGAGCTAATAGCCATTCCAAAATTAAGACCAGGCATACAAATAAACGGCCGGAACATAACCGAAACAACCCTAATCAACGACAGGATGCACATACGATGGTCAAACAAGCCATTAAACGCCTAATACAGCGCTACTTCCCAGAACTAAGCGAACGTAAACACCTGCCGCAACTTGCACGTATCGAAAAAATATACGACCTACCAAGTGACGCCGCAGCAATCAGCACCGCGTTTAGGCCACTAAAAGCGGCCGACGTACAGCTATTAAACCCGCTCACAAATGAGCCATTAGCCGTGCCCGTATTTCAGCAAGTAACACTCGGCACAGGGCAAGCATCCGATCATGGTTTGTTGAACGAACCGATGCCAGGCATGCAATGTTTAATACAGTACATCGATGGCCTAAACAGCCATCCCGTCATCACCAGCTTATTACCATGGCAAAGCTTAGTGCCCGAGCACAAACGCACCGATGTTACGCTACAGCAAAACAGCCGCAGCAAAATACAAGGCCGCGACGGCAACTGGCACACCACAACCGACGGCGACATAACCCAAACCAGCGACACGAGCAAAACAGCAGCACGCAAAAGCGAACAAAACTATCACCAACGCACCTGCAGCATAGACAGCCACGACATTGCAAAAATAGATGGTAATCAAATCAACGAAGTCATGGGCGCATTAAAAACCGTGGTCGGCGAAAAAGCCTTAATAATTGCACTTGAAGGGTTATTGCTAGGCAGTAAAAAGCAGGTAGATATTGAAGCCACCGAAAACATGAACCTAACCACACTAAAAACCCTCCACGCCAAAGCCACCGAACTAGCAAAGGTCGAAGGAAAAACAATTTGGTTGGGTGACAGTTCAGTAAACGTGGCTAAAGTACTTCTTGATTTAATAAGCCTAGTAAAAGACATAAATCAAAGTTTAGAAACTCACGGCCATAAAGATCAGGGAGCAGGGCCTCCAATAACAAAGGGCGAATTTACAGGCCACAAATCAACAGCAAGTGATTTGAAAAGTATATTAAATCCAATTGTGGCTAAT
The DNA here is from genome assembly GCF_000241185.1 of Pseudoalteromonas sp. BSi20495. Lineage (NCBI taxonomy): Bacteria > Pseudomonadati > Pseudomonadota > Gammaproteobacteria > Alteromonadales > Pseudoalteromonadaceae > Pseudoalteromonas > Pseudoalteromonas sp. BSi20495. The sequence goes on along the minus strand of NZ_BADY01000057.1, from coordinate 3,973 downwards.
TAATTTTTGGTGCTGAATTTAAATTTTTCTTTAACTGTTTCATCATAGAGTGATGTGTATCCAAACTCTAGAGTCAATTTGGATGTTATTTCGCTCTCAATCTCGTTTTTACTTTGTTGGCTTGTTCTGTCATCAAACTGTAATTCCAATATAATTATTGTTTCGCCTTTAGCTATATAACTATTTTGTTTTTGTGTAGAGGTAATTGGTGGTTTTTTGTATGCACAATACGTCTGAAATTTTTCATTAATTATTTTTTCGAAGTCTTCGTATTCGATGAGTTCATCATCATAAAAAAACTTAAATTCATCTACTTTTGCTGGACCTAAACCTTTATTGGTTATTGAAAATGTAAAGGCTTCTACATGTAGGTTAAGGTTACTGCATATTGCAGGTCTTACAGATAGCTCATTGTGCCGTTTATTTGACTTTGATTGCTGCCAAGTAAAGTAGATCGCAAATATCGCTATAAGTGTTGAAATTAAGGGTAAGGCGAACTTTAGAATTAGATCCATAATCGTGCAATCTCATATTAGAGCGGAGAATAAGAGTTGTGTATATATATGTGTATAAAATATTTTAAATATTTATTTTATTTATTTTAAATCAGATACTTGATGTAATTATCTCATAGTCGTGCCAATAGATTGTTGCTTGATTTTGCTCTTGATATGCCATGCTGAAAACCCTGAGTAGTTAACTTTAAAGCGCCTAAATACGTGCCAAGTTACTAAAATAATGAATTATTTAGATTATGGCATATGGGCGAGGGAGTTTATAGGTTTGTCTGATAAATGAGGTGTTAGTTAGATATTTTGAATTTTGAGGGCTAGAGCTTACCTATACTTAATTAAGTAATTCAAAAGTGGGCTTTATTGCTGCAAATAAAATTAACTGTTACATTTGTAACTATATTATATGAAAGGACTCTGTAAAAATGAAACTCAATCAAGTTTTATCAATTGTTAACCAAGTCGAAAAATCTAAATTTATTTCATGTCTCGACCGCCTTTGTTCTGATGCTGCTAAGAATAATAAAAAACTAGCTAAAACAATAGACAATATTGACGGTCAAATTAAAAATGCGTCTGGTAGCGAAATTACCCAATTATTCCATACCGTCAGAGATTTTTTTAAATGCTCTGTAAAAGATCAAATATTAATGAGTACAGCACAACTCAACTTGCTAGTTAATATTTTGAGCCGTGACGGGAATGGAGTTGCTCGAATTAGCTGGATTGAATCGCTTTATGAGAAAGAGTGGGCTGAGTTATCAAGGCTCTCAAAAGAGCTTAAAGATTATATCCAACAAAATTCAGCTGAAAGTATTTTAGAAAGAAATCGCGCCTTGAAAATTTATCATGCGTGCATGAAAGAAGCATACTTTAATGATGAAAAGAATAATCGCGATGCTAAAGTAACTGACGATGAGCGCAGCATTCTGAATGTGCTTGCAGATGAGTTGAATTTAACAACAGATGAATGCGCTGCTGTAGAGCATTTAGTCGATGTTATTCCTAAAAATGGAGTGCTGGATGCTTTAAATAGCCTGAGGGATATGGGGTTATTGTTTATAAGTAAAAAACGCCAAGAAGTGTTCATTCCAGATGAAATAGTAACTTTACTTAATGAAATTCAAGGGAAAGATTTAGCCGATAAATATATATTAAGAATCCTCAGAACTCTTACTGACGCTGAGCTTTCAAATGCACTTAAAGCGCATGGTCGTAAAATAAGAGGCGTAAGCCGAACTGATAAGATTCAAACAATTATTCATTCAGGACTTAGCGCAGCTAGATTACTATCAGATGATATCCACAGTCTTGAAGATAATCAAAATCAACGTAAAGAGCGCTTAAAACAGTTAATTCAAGACTTAGAAATTGACACTGAAAAACTTGGCACTACTTTAGATGAGCGTATTAGTTTAATACTATCATCGCTATCAGGTGCAACAGAAAAGGAGTTTGATTCCCTCAGCGCTAGTGGATTTAAGCAGCTTCTAAAAACATTAGAAGAACATTTTCCAACAATGCAAGTAGTGCTTAAAGAAGCATTTGAGCTTGAAGCTAATGAAATAATAGATACTGAAAAATTACGTGCCTTGAGTATCACACCTCATGATATTTTATATTTACTTTCAAATGATGAAGTAAGAGAAGTTCGAGATAGTATGGGGCTATCTAAACGTGGTAATGCGCGTTTTGCTATTTTAGAAAGCTTTGCTAATGCGACCGATAAACTAATTGAAAATTACGACGCATTAGCGCGTCGTGATATCAATACTCTTAGGGAAGTTGGTGCAGATGTAACAGAAGCTGATATTGGTGTTAAGTTTGAAGAAGTCACAAAAGCAATTTTTGAACTACTAGAGCTAAATATCGACGAAGACCTTCGTAAAGATTTAAATACTGCTAAAGATAAAGCAGATATCGTAATTTCACTAAGTGATAACGACATAATTATAGGTGAAGCAAAAACCTGTAAAAATGGAGATTTCGCCAAATATTCAACAACGTCGCGGCAAGTAAAAGCCTATGTAACTCGCGCAGAAAACCAGGGTAAACGAGTTGCACAAGTGTTGATAATCGCGCCCAGCTTTTCAGATGATTTTATTGAGTCCGCCGAAATGGATACTGAAGTAAATATCTCATTGCTAGAAGCGCATGGTCTTAAGTTAATACTTGATGCTTACAAATCTAAACGTAACCCAAGTTTCGCTCCTAAGTTACTTACTAAAGGTGGTTTGCTGAAAGCAGAGTTAATAGCCAAGAATATCTAAGGCAGATACTAAAGGCATGTACTAACTTAAAAAATCAGTTAATTTAATAAAAGAAAGATCTACCTAATACAATGAAATTAAAGTTAAAAATAACATTACTCTACTCACTTTTCATATCTGCTAGCGCTTTAGCTGGACTGGCTAAAGTTCAAGTAAATGGCTTTGACGTTGAATATGAGCTAGCTGGTAAAGGTAAACATACTATTTTACTTGAAGCGGGCGGCTCTGCTGGTTTAAGTGATTGGGATCCGGTTTTTGAATCCCTAATTCAGCACGCTAAAGTTATACGGTATTCTCGTATTGGTAATGGCGGCTCTGCACAAATAAAGAAAAATTATAGCTCTGAAGAATATGCAGCTGAGGCTTTGTTACTTCTTCAAGTACTAAAAATAAAAGAGCCTGTTGTGTATGTTGCGCATTCTTATGGTGCTTATATTGCGCGTGTATTTGCTGCAACATACCCTAATCAGGTTAAAGCGTTGATGTTGATTGAGCCTGGATCAGAACACGATGTAGATATTATGCGCGGGATTGATTTGCCACGCGCTGAAAAAGAAATTGCAGCTATAAAGCTCGACGATATGAAAAATGGAATGTCGAATCAGTATTTAGATTTTTGGTCAAAACGTCCACTGCCTGGTTATCCACAAATTGCTGACATACCCGTGACAGTAATTGCCTCAGTTAAAAAGTACAAAAAGCCATCTGTATTATTTTTTACCGACAAAGCGCGTGAAATGTGGGGCGACTTACACTCAAAGTGGGCTAATGCATTTCCTCAAGGTGAAATAGTAATAACAAATAAAAGCTATCACTACCCGCAAAATGATGAGCCAGAAATGGTTGTAGCCCAAGTAGTTAAGTTGCTTGAACGTACTAAATAGGTGTTGGTTTGGTTGCTGATTGTATAAATACCAATTGCCGTAAATTAGTAGTTTGGCATTAGACTAAAGTCTATAGATTAGATTTTTTCACTTATTAGGTTTGTTTTAATCGTTTGTCGTTTTTGTGGTAATTCACTAAAGTTCAGTTGTCGGCAACAAGCACGGCTAACTAATACCAATTTTATTAAAACATGATCATTTTAGCGAATTAAATAACTCACTAACTGCGTTAAAAATTACTTATATAGAACGACTATATTCCATAATTTTTTCCTTGTTATTAAGCTATTTTCTTGACGCTAAAAAA
>NZ_BADY01000058.1:0-16378 GCF_000241185.1 Pseudoalteromonas sp. BSi20495 | reverse complement strand
CTTAATAAAGTGAGCGGCTTTTTTTGTGCCCTGTGATTAACCACAAGACACTCCTACATTAAAATTTGTAGTTATACTGAGCACCAATTAGTACTGCGTGGCCTTTAGATTCGAAGCCCCACTGGCTGCCTGAGTCATCAGCTTCTGTAAACGTTTGTGTTTTACCACGGATAATACTTACACCAAGATCAACATTAGAGTTTTGATCGATAGTGTAGTTACCACCAAACGAGAACCAGAAACGGTCTGTATCAGGAATCGAAATTGATAGATGTGTTTGTGATACAGGAGACTCATCAAATGCAACACCGGCACGTAGTAACAAATCTTCGTTTAACTGGTAATCTGCACCGACTGAGTAGCGGAATGAATCGCTAAAACTCTCGTTCTTCTCAAACGCGGTAAACTTGTTACCCGTTGGTGCTGTTACTTGCGCTTCTAAAGACTCAAAGCTACTCCAACCAGTCCATAATACACTGTAGTGCAGCCCTAATTTTTCGTCTAACTGGTGCGAACCAGAAAACTCAGCAATAGCTGGTAAAGTGATTTCTACAGAACCAGGAAGCACTGTGCCTTGTGTGCCGCCAGCGGCTGCAGGTAGCCCATTAGAAAAATCACCATCAAACGTGATATCAGTTTCTGTTCTGTAGTTAAAACCAAAACGGCTGTTTTCATCTAATTGATACATTAAACCTACGTTTAAACCAAAACCAGTATCATCACCTTGAAGATTTACTGCATCAGTACCAAAGTCAAAGCCACTTGCATTTGCGCCAACTTTACGAATAACTGTTGCATCAGCATAAATAGCATTTAGGCCTACACCAAAGCTAAATTGCTCAGATACTTTATAAGCAACGCTTGCATTAAGATTAACAGTAAATATTTCTGTTTCACCTGCAATTTGCCCTGCTACGTAGTCATTTTTAAACTCAGTAGATAAACCAAAGTTAGAAAAAGCACCAAAACCAACTGATACTTTGTCGTTATAAGGCATAGTAAAGTAAATTGCAGGAACAACGGCGCTAGGAGCAATGCTGTCATCATCTAATGCGCTTGGGTCAATACCGTTATTAGTACTTTCACCTTCAAGACTTACATCAGGAATAACGCCAATAGCAGCAACACTTAGTTGCTTGTCTTTAAATAAAGTCATTAGTGCTGGGTTACGTGCAACAACAGATGCGTCGTCTGCAATAGAAGCTTCACCAGCATATGCACGGCCTAAACCTGATGCATTTTGTTCTGCTAGTTGAAATGCAGCTGCAAAACTGTCTGCAGAAACAAATGCAAGCGAAGCTGCAATAAGAGTTTTAGTAAATTTCATTGTTGTGTCCTTAACCAAACTAACTGTTTGGATAGCTATGTGTGTTGTTATTAGGATTTCAAACCCGGCTACACTACCTGATTTTTTTATAAAAGACTCTATGAATACGTCAAAATACTATGAAAAACATGGTTTTTAACGACATTTTAACAACTAATTAAAACTCATCGGACTAGATCTGTGCTATTAGAGCATATACTCTAAGTGTAATTGGTTATCATTTAGATTGACTTGAAGTAGTTAGCAATTTACACTCACTACAAAATCACAAAGGAAATAAAACTGTGATCATTTCACTTATTGTAGCTGGGCTTATTTTTTGTGGGGCGAGTGTATTTTGTTTTTATAAAGCAAATTACTGCGCATGTACGCAAGCAGGACAATGCGACAATCCAGTAAATCACTATTGGCTTGGTGCTATGCTAAGCGCACTAATTTCGCTCGCATTTTGTTGTTTAGCACTGCATGTAGAGCTAGGCACTTTATTGTGGCTAACACTGATGGGAAGTTGTTTTTTAGGGGCATTTATTTCAGCTAAGAAAAGCAATCAACGAAAGTGCACAAACACTACGCAAGCAGATGCTCTTTTAGCAAACGAGACAAATTAATTTTATAGTCTAGTGGTTTAACACTCGCTAAAATTTTAAGCTCTTGGTTACTGTCACTTAAATCAATATCTTTGGCAGTTACATGATGCCCATGTTTAGCATTAAAAAATAACTTAATTTTTGGCTTTATCGGATTCAAGTTATTCCCCTCCAATACTAACGCTAGGCGTTCATTAGTTAGCTTCACAATAGTCCCTACGGGATGCACGCCCAAGCACTTTATAAAACGCTGCACTAATTCAGCATCAAACATTTGCTTGTTAGCCAATAAGTAACGCAGTGCATTAATAGGTTCTTCGCCATCTTGATGAGGCCTGTCTGCTGTCATCGCATCATATACATCTACAATTGCCATTATCCGTGCGGGACGGCTTATTTTTTCTGCAGCAATGCCCCGGGGATAACCTGAACCATCTAATCGTTCATGGTGATTGACTATCATATCTAACATAAGTGGCGAAATACTCTTTTCACCTTTGACCAGACCCAGCCCTAAAGCAACATGTTTTTTAATACTCGCCATTTCGTTATTAGTAACTTTGCCTGGTTTTGATAGTATGCCTTGCGGTAGTTTAGATTGCCCTAAATCATGCAGTAGTGCGCCCATAGCAAGCTCCTGCACAAGCGCTTCTTTGTAACCTAGGTATTTAGCAAATACACTCGTAAAAATGGCGCAGTTGATCATATGACGCCAATTATAGCTGTGCTTATCTTTAATTCGAGTAAGGATTGTCATCGCATTAGCATTACGAAATACTGAAGCAACGATTTCATTTGCTATTTCATCAAGTACTTTTACGTTAAGAGTTAATCCGGCTATTAAATCGCTATATAAAGATTGTATTTTACGGTTATGTTGGTCGTAACTTACACTCGCTTTAGCAAATTCTTGCTGTACCGTTATTGCAGATTTGGCCTTAACTGGTTTTTGTTGGCTGCTCGATGTTTTAGGTTTATTTTGTGGCTTATATTTGGCGGGGATTGCGACTTCACTCTTAGCGAAATCAATAAGAAGTTCAAGAACCCCTTCTGCAATTAAACGCTTAATTATAGATTTGTCTCTGACTAACCCGCTAGTCTTAATTTTTATACTATTAATCCCTTCATGTTGCTTAGTAACACTGTCGACATACATGCCAGGTATTAGCTCAGGGATAGGTAAAGTTATTAGCATAAAAGCGGCTATTTCTACAATTAATGAATATGTACCTTAAATAGCATTGTTTAATACTTAAAGTCCATTCATTCGTACTTTAGTAGTTATAATTCACTAAAAAGTAGTAATTTATATTATTAAATAATATCTCATTTAATTTTGCGTTATTTTTAATTTAATGGGGAACGCTAAAGGGTTTTGAACTGAGATACTAAAAGTTTATTTTCATTCAAGTTTAAGTGTAATTAATAAGAACACTATTTTCATAAAAATGAAGTTCATCAATGTTATCTAGTATCGTTAACCAATTTTAGATATTGAAAATAGTTTGATTATGCAAAAGTACTGAAATAATTTAGGGCATAAACATATAAAGCAAATGGCGCTCTCGGTAGGGATCGAACCTACAACTCAGCCTCCGGAGGGCCACGTGATATCCATTTCACCACGAGAGCACATTTGTTGCCGCAGCACTAACTCGCGATATCAATGCTTTGGCGTCTATAATGATAAAGATATCCGTCGTTAATTGCCAGCACCATGCGTTTAGATGCCTATTAATTAAGCGATTTAGAATAAAACACTTCACAATTAGTTAAAAACACGCTTTTTATCAATATTAGATAAAAAAAAGTAACTGTTTAGCAACATTTTAACTATTATAGTGACTATGTGATTTGATTTAAAAGAGGAAGTGATTATGAGTTTGATGTCTACTGAGCAAGTTGCTGAGTTTTTAGGTGTAAAAGTAGAGCGTGTTAAACGCCTTACTCGTGAAAGTTTACTAATTGCGAAATCGCAGGATGAAAATGGCGAACCGCAATTTGATGCTGATGAAGTAAAAAAATATAAAGAACTAGCTGCACGTTTTGGTGGTCTTTAAAAACTCATAGATAAAGTGAGTTTATTTAGTTGCGCGCGTAATTCAATTAAGTGATTAGTTATGTCGCGCTGCTCATACCACCCTATACTCAATATTAAAAAAAACAGCTTAAAAAAATCAAGTTTATTTACTGATTTAAAAAAGCTTACACCGGCTCTACTGTACTTACTATAATTATCTAATAACTCACCTTCACTTTGCCCATCCAAATTAAAGCTCACGCACAGCGCGGCTAAATCAAAATACACATCGTTAGTTTGTCCGTACTCAAAATCAATTAAATACATACCCGAAGCATTTACAACAATGTTGTCTCTTACTAAATCGTTATGACAAAAGCCCGCATTAAATGGCATCGCTGTAACTGCTTTTAGTGCCCGCTCTATTTGTGATTTGTATAACGTATATACATCCGTATTTTGATAAAGGTGCAGCTCTTTGGCTATATCCATTGGTGTAGTCGTTGCGCTGTAACTGTGTACTTGGGCTAATTTATTAACTAAGCTGAGCGTTATATCTGACTGTGCGGTTTCACCCTCAATATAATCAAATACCGCACGACTATTCTTTTTATCGAGCCAAATAGGCGCAGGGCATATATCCAAGTTACTTAAAAAGAGCTGCGCTTCAAGGCCGTCACTTGGCCAACGGCTTTTATAACACTTTAACAAATACCCTTGTTGCTCGGTACGTATTAAAAAATTATCGTTGCTAAAGCCATTCAGCAATCGCTCGCTTGAAACAATGCTTTTAGGCTCTATAAACGCACTACACATTTTTACTAACTGATTATACTCAATCATTAATTAAAGCTGCGCTAAAGGCTTAGCTTGGCTTTGTTCGTACTCTTCGTACCAGGTTTTGAAGCCCCACGCTGCCATAATGGTATAAAATATAAAGAGTGCTAGCGTTGGGTAATAGCCTTTTTCGTAGTATAGATACATAGAAGCGGCATCTATTACAATCCAGTACAGCCAGTTTTCGAGGACTTTTTTAGCAACTAAGTAAGTAGTTACTACTGCAAAACATGTTGTAAAGCTATCAAGATAAGCAAAGTCGGCATGAGTATAGTTTTGCATAACGTAACCAATAACTATTGCAGCTACGGTTGTTAAACTGATTAAAACAGCATGACGGTTCATCGACCAAGACGTAATATTTAGATTTTCAGCTTTGCCTTTTCGCCATACAACCCACCCAAATACAGCCATATACATATAATAAAAATTAAGTAATGACTCCATTAATAATGCACCATTCCAGTACATTATTGTATAAATGAGTGTGCTAAAAAATGCTGCAGGCCAACACCATAAGCTTTCTTTTATTGCCAATAATAAGTACGCCATCGACAACCCCACCGCTATGTATTCCCAATGCGACATCGCTGTAAAACCACTTAAGGTTTGTGTTAAAAAGTCCATACTATGCAATCACCGTTCAGTTGTGCCGATTGTTATACCAATCTGCTTATATACAGGGTCTATTTAACGTTAAGAAAATTACGCTAGAACTAGGCAAAATTTTTTGTATCTAGTTGTTCTAAATAAAAAATTTTTAACGACGTTATAGTGCAATTTAATTCGTTAAATTGATCAAAGATTTATGCAGGTTGGTATTATAGATTATTCAGGCGATAAGTCGCCAGAGAGAAACTTACATACAAAAATAGCTTTACCAAATTCTTCATATGAACGCTTAATTTCGGTATTTAACACCTGCATAACTAAATCGTAATCACCAAAAATTTGCGTTGATAACGTATTAGTAATCACTTTTAAATCTTCGTATTCGTTTAAGCGGTCGATAAAGCCTTTAATAAACGGAATGTAATCTTGGTGAAGTGGATATTTACTGATCTCTACTGATAATTTCATTTTAAACTCTACTTTTTAATTATTTGATTTAAACAAATCATTCAATGCCAGTTCAATACAGTGTAAAATTATACTAACACTCAATTTAACTGAGCTTATTATGGCACGTAGAATAACGTATACGTTTAAAAACCAACCGCGCGAAATTAACTTCGCAAAAGATAAATACCACGACATGTATCAAGCAATTGCTGCCGCCGAAGGTATTGATTTAACAAATTACTTAAGCATGGTACGCCAAATAGAAATGACCTCAAAAGGGTCTGCTTCTGTGCGTAACTTTCGCGACCAAGAATTTGCCCGTATGGGCTTTAGCGACATTTACTTTATAAAAGAGTAAGTATCGCTTATAGCTGTATTAACGCTGATACTCATAACTTACGCGTGGTGTAATATTACATAATAGCTCGTAAGGAATAGTATCAGCGCACAGTGCTATTTCTTCAACGGGTAGCTCAGGGCCCCACATAGTGACTCTGTCGCCAACTTTAATATTATGCTCATTAGCGCCTATATCAACGCTGATCATGTCCATAGCTACGCTTCCTACAATACCATAACGCTGCTTACCAATTATTACCGGTGTCCCCTCTTTAGCATGCCGAGGATAACCATCGCCATAACCCATAGCCACAACAGCTAACTTGGTTGGTTTATCGCTTTTCCAACGACCACCATATCCAACAGCCTCATTAGCAGGCACATCACGCACTGCAATTACGCGCGTAGTTAAACGCATAACTGGTTTTAATTTGTGTTGTTGCCCAATGCTATTTGCCATTGGCGATACACCATAGAGCATAAGCCCAGGACGTACCCAATCACCATGACCGCTTGGCCAGGCAATAATACCAGCCGAATTTGATAAACAATGCGCTTGCTCAATGCCATTCACTAAATTATCAAACAACGTAATTTGTTGAACCGTCTTAGCATTATCAACGTCATCAGCACACGAAAAGTGGGTCATTAAATTAACGGTATTTTTAGCGTTAGGTGTTTTTTGTAAGCGGTTATAAAACGCTTCAAACTGCTCTGGCGCAATACCTAATCGATGCATACCTGTATTTACTTTTAACCAGCATGTTATTGGCGCATCGAGCTTTGCTTTTTCAAGCGCAGCTAATTGGTATTCATCATGAATAATAGTTTGAAAGTTATTAGCGAGTAAAATAGGTAAGTCAGCTTTGTTAAAAAAGCCTTCTAGTAAAACTATTGGCTTTGTTAAGCCCCCAGCTCGAAGGGCAAGCCCTTCATCAATACGCGCCACAGCAAATGCGTCAGCATTATTTAAATGCTGCGCAATCGTTACTAATCCATGCCCGTAAGCATTTGCTTTTAGCACCGCCATTACTTTGCTGTTAGGTGCAAAGCCCTTAACTTGCGCTAAATTATGCGCAAGTGCAGCTAAATTAATTTCAGCAGTGGCTAAGCGCATTAGTAATCGTCATCTACCGCTGGTCCCGCATAGTTATCAAAGCGAGAAAATTGACCTTGGAATGTTAAACGCACTTTACCAATTGGGCCGTTACGTTGTTTACCTATGATGATTTCGGCAATACCTTTATCGGTACTGTCTTCGTTATAAACTTCGTCACGGTAAATAAACATGATTAAATCGGCATCCTGCTCTATCGACCCTGACTCACGTAAATCTGAGTTAATTGGGCGTTTATCGGCACGTTGCTCTAGCGTACGGTTTAGCTGCGAAAGCGCAACAACCGGACATTTTAGCTCTTTTGCTAGCGATTTAAGTGAACGCGAAATTTCAGCAATTTCAAGCGTTCGGTTATCAGCAAGGCTAGGTACGCGCATTAGCTGCAAGTAATCGACCATGATCATACTAATGCCGCCGTGGTCACGCGCAATACGACGTGCACGAGAACGAACATCGGTAGGTGTTAAGCCCGAGGCATCATCAACATACATTTTGCCTTTTTCCATCAACAAGCCCATTGTTGATGAAAGTCGCGCCCAATCGTCATCATCTAACTGACCTGTACGTACCTTAGTTTGGTTAATACGGCCAAGAGACGCTAGCATCCTCATCATAATTTGTTCTGAAGGCATCTCTAGCGAGTAAATTAGCACGGGTTTGTCTTGAGTCATTGCGGCATGTTCTGCAAGGTTCATCGCAAAAGTGGTTTTACCCATAGATGGACGCGCTGCAACAATAATTAAGTCAGAAGGTTGCAGGCCTGTCGTCATTTTATCTAGATCGGCATAACCTGTACTTACACCCGTAACACCATCTTGTGGTGATTGATAAAGCTCTTCTATTTTATCAACGGTTTTTTCGAGTATGTTATGAATACTTTGCGGGCCTTCTGTACTTTTTGTACGTTGCTCGGCAATTTTAAATACTTTGCTTTCGGCAAAATCGAGTAGGTCGTGACTAGTACGCCCTTCGGTATTAAAACCCGCTTCGGCTATTTCATTTGCCACGCCAATCATTTCACGTACAACAGCACGCTCACGTACAATGTTTGCGTAGGCATCAATGTTGGCTGCACTTGGGGTATTTTTAGCAATTTCGGCTAAGTAAGCAAAACCACCAATGCCTGCAAGTTTATTATTTTTTTCTAAACTTTCAGAAATAGTGATTAAATCTATCGGATCGCCAATCTCAGCAAGTGCCGTCATCGCCTCAAAAATTAACTTGTGCGTGCGGGTATAAAAATCCTGTGATACAACAAGCTCAGCTACGCGGTCAAAAGCTTGGTTATCAAGCATTAAGCCACCTAAAACAGATTGTTCAGCTTCTATTGAATGGGGAGGAACTTTAAGAGTATCGACTTGCTTATCTGGTTTGGCCATAACTTCACAGTAGTAAAATTGAATGGCTCTATTCTATCGACTTGCAGGGGCTGTGCAAATAGAAAAGCAGGAAATCTTTCCTGCTTTTTGTAATCGTGATGGGGAATGAGTGTTATTTGGTACGCAGCTCTATTCGCCCACTAATTGTATCCATTTCAACATTTGCATTACCGCCATTAATACTAAACTCTAAATCACTGGCTGGGCCATATTTAGCTTTACTGACTTTGTCACTACTGACTTTGTTAATGATTTTACCATTAGCATGGGCTTTAATTTCAAACCTTGATGATACACTTTGTGGGAAATAAAAGTCGGCATCACCACTTACTGATTCAAAACGTACATCACCGCCTTTTAAAAGCTCGTTAATCTGTACTTCTGCTTCGCCATTGACCGTATTAATACGTAGGTTTTTAATAGCCGATAGCGTAAATTCTATATCGCCATTTACGTTTTCAAGGCGTACATCATTAGCGCTTGAAGTTGATTTAATATCACCATTAACAGCGCTAAAACGCAGCTCACCACTTGATTGCCTATCGTTAATTTCACCATTTACGGTTTCAAACTGAATATTACCGTTTAAGTTCTCAGCGTTCACATCACCATTTACAGTGGTGAGCTTAATGTTGCCAGTAATATCATTTACCGTAATTTCACCGTTAACCACATCAACTTCAGCGCCGTTTTTAAGCTCCTTTGCAGTCACCGATACATTAACGCCAGCAAACTCTAAGCTACTGCTTTTAGGCATAAATATAGTTAGGTTTGAGCCGTCACCACTATTACCCCAATTTGATTTACGGGGCATTTTTACAATAAACTGTGTTTTATCGCCACTTGTTTTAAGCTCATAACCTTGTGCTTTATCATCAAGCTCGCCAGATACTTTAAATTCGTTTTTATCCCAGCCTGTAATATGTATATCACCGCGTTGGTTTTCAATAAAAATAGTGCCGCCACTTGGTACGTCTATTTGCTTATCTATTTTTTCACCCGCAAATACTGCCAATGGAAATAAGCTCAGTCCTAATAAAATCGCTTTCATGTCGTACTCCTAAATGTGCTGCCAACGTGGCGCGTGCACCTTGTTAATTAAATCAAGTTGTTGTTGATATATTTGCGCTAACATTGTCAGTAGCGCTTGGTTTTGTGGTTCGTTTTCAAGAGCTTGCTTTATTGCTTGCTCAGCTTCTTCCAGTTCTTGTAGTTGCGTTTGCCAGTTAGTGGTCAATGCTTCTTTATTTTCGTATTCAACCAACAAACTGTTTTTTTGCGCCGAAAAGTAATCACTTATAGCCACTACGGGTTGTGGCTCGGGCGCTATAACAATTAGATTTACAGCAATTAAAGCAGCTAATGTGCAGGCAGCTATTGCTGTTAGTTTTGGCCAAATAATAGTGCTGTTTGGACTCTGCTTATTATTAACAATTGCTCGCTCAATCCCCGCCCATAAATCTTTTTGTGGCGTAATTTCTTTATCAAGCGTGTTTAATGACTTATTTAAGTAGTCGTTAAAGTTTGGTTTACTCATTTTCATACCACTCTTGTAATAACTGCCTAGCACGATGATACTGTGACTTACTTGAACCAACAGCCATACCTAATTGCTCCGCGATTTCCTCGTGCCTGTAACCTTCAATAGCAAATAATACAAATACCATACGTGCGCGCTCAGGAAGCCTTACTATTAACTTATCGAGGCCATTTAAGCCTTTGCAGTCGTTAGCTGATTGCTCATCCATACCGCTGTGTTCAATACTTACTACTTTTTGTAACCAGTTTTTTTGCTTGCGCAGGTAACTTATCGCTACATTACTGGCAACACTGTAAAGCCAAGTAGAAAACTGCGAACGCCCATCAAACAATGCTATTTTATGCCATACCTGTACAAATACCTCTTGGGCGGCGTCTTCGGCGTGTGCTTGGTCTGCTAATAAGCGTAAACATAAACCGTATACTCGTTTTATATGTAACTCATAAAGCGTTGTGTATGCGCCTTGATCACCCGATTTAACTCGCTCAATGAGTGCAGCTTCGCACAAAGGCGTTAGTTCGGGTTTAACGTGTAACATCCGTGATGCCGCCTTTTAATTATTATTGTTGAATTGCTATTTAAGTGTATTGATAAGTTAGACGTAATGACAGTTCGAAAAGGTTTAAGGAGAATGAAAAAATAATTGAATAAAAAAGGGACTTTTACGAGGCTTTATACCAATTCGCTTAATTAAGTGATCTATTTTGAGGATGGAAAAACGTGTTGATAGCTAGACAAAAAATTCGCTATTTAGTTGTTCTCGGCAATTGCTCCTGCATTGCTCTACCTTCTGCATCCATGCAGTCGTAAATGAGAATTTTTTAACACAGGTAGCGACACGTTTAGCCCCGCAAAATGATTAAGTATTATTGCGGATTGGTATTATTTAACAGTGCCCTTAACTAATAAAGTTAGCCAAATTATAGGCACAAAAAAGCCGTGCTAATAGCACGGCTTTTGTCGCTTAATTAAAAATTAAGCTTCAGCGATTACGATTACTTTGATAGTAGCCGTTACGTCTGAGTGAACTGAAATTGATACGTCAAATTCACCTGTCTCACGGATAGTACCTAGAGGCAAACGAACTTCTGACTTAGCAACTTCAACACCAACAGCTGAGATAGCGTCAGCGATGTCACGAGTACCGATTGAACCGAATAACTTACCTTCGTCACCAGCTTTAGATACTAATGTAACTTCTGCTAATGCTTCTAGTTTTTCAGCGCGTGCTTGTGCAGCAACTAACTGTTCAGCGATTTTCGCTTCAAGTTCTGCACGACGAGCGTCAAACGTTTCAATGTTAGCTTTAGTCGCAGGAACTGCCTTACCTTGAGGGAAAAGGAAGTTACGTGCGAAACCAGATTTAACTACAACCTGTTCACCTAGGCTACCTAGGTTAGCGATCTTATCTAGTAGAATAACTTGCATGTTTCTACACCTTTTAAAAACTGTTAATCCGCTGCTTACTTATGTAAGTCAGTGTATGGAAGAAGGGCTAAGTAGCGAGCACGCTTAATAGCAGTTGCTAGCTGGCGCTGAAATTTAGCGCTAGTACCTGTGATACGGCTAGGTACGATTTTGCCACTTTCTGTAACATAGTTTCTAAGAGTAGCTAGATCTTTGTAATCGATTTGTTTTACGCCTTCCGCTTTAAAGCGGCAGAACTTACGACGTCTGAAATAACGTGCCATGAGATTAATTCCTCAAATAATTCTTTCGATATGCTGAGCATGCAAAACCAATTGGCTAAGGCCGTTACGACCTTCGTGGCGATTTAAAAAACCACTCACTTGCAATGCCTGCCCAACGTGCAAATGTTGAGTCTGTTGTTGCATTTGCTTTCCACTGGCAACTACCTGAAGCCTCACGTAACTATTACGGTTAAGGTCTGCTTCGGTTTGCATCGATTTATGTTCTACAACAAAAATACAATGCGGGATGCCAGCTGGGCTTTGGCTAAACTTGGGCGTTTTACAAACTACCCCAGATATAACCAGCTGATTCATAAAAGGGCTAACCATTTATATTTACCGCCAGTTAAACGCCATGCTTGGACTCAAAACAATTAAGCAGCTGGTGCTTCTTTCTTCTCTTCTCTTGCAAGAGGAGACGCTTCAGTTTCAGCAGTTTTAGTGCGGATAACTAAGTTACGAAGCACTGCATCGTTGTAGCGGAAAGTAGTTTCTAGCTCGCTGATTACTTCAGTTGGTGCTTCAACGTTCATTAGAACATAGTGAGCTTTATGAAGCTTGTTAATTGGGTAAGCCAATTGACGACGGCCCCAATCTTCAAGACGGTGGATAACACCACCAGCTTCAGTGATAGAACCAGTATAACGTTCGATCATACCAGCAACTTGCTCACTCTGATCTGGGTGAACCATGAATACGATTTCGTAATGACGCATGGATATTCCTTACGGTTAATAGAGCCTTCTACCGTTTCGGCCGGTCGGTTTAAGGCAAGGAATTAATAGTTTAAAAGCCGAAATGAGCGCGCATTTTACGCTTAGTAGGATAATTAAGCAAGCAAGTTTTTAAAGCTTTTATAGATAAGTGTATATAGGTAAGTATTACGAGCTTTGCTCGTCGCGTCAGCAAGCTGTACGCCTACAGGTAAAGCTAAACTTGGGGTTTAATATTTATTGTAGACGCCGAGCTTGCTCGCGTGAAAAGCGCAGCTTTTAATCAAATCGTTTATTCTAGTTACGCTTACAACCAAAAAACATTACGAGCTTTGCTCGTCGCGTCAGCAAGCTGTACGCCTACAGGTAAAGCTGAACTTCGGGGTTTAATATTTATTGTAGACGGCGAGCTTGCTCGCGTGAAAGCGCAGCTTTTAATTAAATCGTTTATTCTAGTTACGCTTATAACCAAAAATTAAACACTTATGATTCAATCAATATGTTGTTTAAAATATAGCCTTGCCATTTATTTAACAGCAATTTATTCTAGGTTACAGTTGATGTAGTCGCATAAAAGGTGATCAATAAAATATAAACTAAAATCAAAAGGATTTTTAAAATGATATCACTAACATCACTTGATCGCGTTGTTCCTTCCTCATATTTAGCACCAGCTAAAGCCCACGACTTACTCGAAAGCCTATCTTCTGCCGCAAATTTAAAAAAGTACTTTAATATTGATGAAGCAAATAGCACTAAGCTTTCTGATATTATTACTTTGGTTAACAGTGCTTATGGAATTATTAAAGACCCCAATATAGATGACCTAGTCGAGGAAATAAAAAAGGTCATTGAAAATATAGTCGTACTTTTTTCAGCTGAACAAATAAAAAAAATTAAAAGCTCTGAAATTTATCAAGAAGCCTATAAAGCATTTCAACTTTGGTCTGTTCTTGAAACACCAATTGGTGAACAAACTAACGGATTAAAAAAAGAGTTTGAATTTACTAAAGAGCACAAATCAAAAATTGATCAACTTAGTGTTGGTGTAACAGCTGGTGCCTACGGTGAATTTAGTATCTCTGTTTTAAATGACACAAAGCGCCCAACATTTTTATCCAAAACACTTCCAAATGGGTTTTGCCTCGTCAATCAAGATGTAAAAGCTGCCTATGATATTAATGTATCAACATCAACCTCTGCTAATATTTTTAAAATAGGTGCCGGTTTAGATAAATCAGGTAGTGTGGAGTTTGATTCGTACTACCAAGTAAATGAAGAAACTACTAGCTATAAAATCCTGTGGAGTATGTTTAAAAAACCAGTTCGCCCTTGGAACTTGAACGATATAAACACTCAATTAGTCAAGCGTACTAGTAGTGATGCTAGAGAGGGATATCGTGCATTTTCGATTAAAATGGCATCTTCTCTAATATTATCTGGCGAATTAGAAATTGGAAAATCGCTCGCTTCAAAAACAAATCTTAAAGGGCATCTTATTGGAGTAGACGCCTCCGTAGCAGTCTCACTTTCAAGGCGCCAAGAAATCGCTGGTGACTTGGAACTTGATGTATATCGTAATGATCAACAGCAAATAGAACTATTACTAACTTTAAGAGAAACAGAGCAGACAAAAAACACCTTAAAACTAGCACTTGAAGCAGAAATTGAAGGAATGGATGCACTCGCCAAACAGTACATAGAAATGCTGCTTGGTAAAGGTAATGAACTGGTTAGTAAGCTTGAGGAATACAGTAACCCTGGCCAAATCTTGGTTGATGACATATTACATACAATTGATGAAGATACATGGTACAAGCCAATAGCCGAAATCACACTAGGACAAAATGAGATCGATGATGTAATTAAAAAGTTACTTGATGATGAGCTAATCGTGCAATTCAATAAGACATTGCTCTCAACAGAAGCGGCCCCAGACGACTTAGCAACATCTATAATTAATAGATTACTGAGTTTATTTGGTGTTGTGCAATCAAATGCTGACCCTATTTTTATGGCTGCTCAGCACAAGTCAGAAAAATATCTGTCTGAAAAAATAAAAATATTACAGCAAAAACTTCGTGAGAAAGCGGATGAGTTTGCTAACGATTTAAAAGAGAAAACAGCTTCCCAACTAAAACCTATCGCTTCGCTCGGCGATGACGTAGCACAGACGATTGCTAATTTTGATCAAAATATAGAAGCTAATTTTAATCGTGTAATAAATCGATACCAGATATTTAAAAAGAACATCACTGAAAAATTAGAAAAAGCAGCCAACATTAAGTTTGGTCTTAATTTAGAATCGATTAAACAACAACGTTTATTCGAACTTCAAAAATTAAAAATAATAATCCTACAACCAGAAAATAAACAAGTACAAACCTTATTCCGCTGTTTAGCGATAGGCGATGGGAAAAAAGCCTCATTACTTATGCAAGCATTAAACAGAGCGGGTGCAATAAATTTAATACCTATCACTACACGGTTTGAAACAGCACTTAATAGTTCAACTCGGCTGGGCCTAAACATTATTGGCTTTGATATTAGTAAAGTACGCGATATTAATCGAGACTTAACGGTTGAAGTTGATGCCAATGGTAACTTATATGTTAAACACGATTACACCATTAAAGGAACTGCATCAGGGCTTTCAGAATCCAGACAAGCAAAATTAGGAATCATCTTTGGTGTTGCGCAATCAGCATTAGATCCCGAGTTTAATGGTGCTATTTCACTTGAATATACAAATCAAGATAACAAACTGCACAATTTAAGAGAGATTGAAGACTTCTTTGATTCCCTTGATTTGTCGACCCACCGTCATGCCGACTCTTTACCAATAGATGTACCCATACTTATTCCCGAGCAAAATATAAAAGTCGCAATTAGTCGTTATCAACATAGTATTGAAAACAGCAACATTTATACTAGTAGCGTCATAGCAATGACGATGCGTTCTGGGCATGAAGTCTATGCACAATTTGAACAACTAAATGGCGATAAGCTATATCATAATGCAGCACGTTATTTAATTTACTTACAAAGTGGTTCGCCTTTTGAAAGGAAAGTTATTTTTAGTACACTGCATTTATATGCCCTAAAAGATGAATCATATAATGATCTAAGTATATTGTTTGACCATTTATTAGATGGGGATTCTAGTAGAACCGTTGATTTCCGTCGTATTAAAAAAGATTTAAAAAATACAGATAAATGGGATGACTATCTTGCGCTTGTCCCTGATTCTCAAAATGGTGCCAATGCAAATAAGTCATGGAAGGGAGTAGCTAAACGCCTTACAACCATTGGAAAAGCTGCAAGAGCACTAAAGCGTTTTCCAACAACATTAAAAAATGTAAAAAAAGCAGTTAAAGCATTTGATGCCAGTACAAACCATTTTGAAACGCTAGAAAAACTAAATCAAACCTTACTAAAACTCACTCACGAATTGGAAGAAGACTTAGATTATTGGATTGGGGTTAAAAGCATAACGCAAAACCTGATAGATGATTTATTCTCAAAATTAGGATGGGGTAAAGCAGGAATAAATACGCGTTTACTTATTTTTTGTCTTTTACTAGAGGACTCTATCGAACTTGAGAGTTCACTATTTTTAACGACCATCACGTTAAGTAATCAGTCCAACAATAGAGAAATCATTAAAATTTGATAATCAACCTGGATTCTGGTTAAGATACTTACTAACCTACTGAATTATATTGATATTTAAATTTATTTTCTCTAGCCAGAGATTTTCAGTGAA
>NZ_BADY01000059.1:0-47578 GCF_000241185.1 Pseudoalteromonas sp. BSi20495 | reverse complement strand
GATTTATGCAGGTTGGTATTACTTATTCTTACATGGATGTAAGCCACTAGGGTAACGCAGG
The DNA here is from genome assembly GCF_000241185.1 of Pseudoalteromonas sp. BSi20495. Taxonomy (NCBI): domain Bacteria; kingdom Pseudomonadati; phylum Pseudomonadota; class Gammaproteobacteria; order Alteromonadales; family Pseudoalteromonadaceae; genus Pseudoalteromonas; species Pseudoalteromonas sp. BSi20495. Next base: position 47,517 of record NZ_BADY01000059.1, on the reverse strand, counting down.
AGCAGTTACCGAGCCTGCGAGGTTACAAACCTCGCGCCGCGATTTAATCACCCCTAGATTGAACGAATTTCAATCTAAAAGGTCAGTAGGCCCTAGGCAAAGATATCTTGATTAGTATAATTAGTTAAACTCGAACTTATTTGGAAATAAAGATGTCTGTATTAGTTGCTATCACAGGGCGAGATAACAAAAAATTAATGGCGCAATTAAAAATACGGTTACCTAATGTATGCATAGAAGAGTGGCCAGATTGCCAGAGTTTGGATAAAGTCGACTTTGTACTTGCTTGGAAAGCCCCGCAAACAATGTGGTCACAACTTCCTAATTTAAAAGTTGTCTCGTCTTTTGGTGCTGGAGTTGACAGTATCGATTTAGCATTATTACCTAGTAATGTTGAGGTTGTGCGCATTGTTGATACTCAGTTGGCAGAGGATATGGCTGAATATGTACTTGCTCATGTTTTAGCGCAAAAGTTACGTTTTAAAGAGTATTTTATTAAACAAAACCAGCAAAGTTGGCAGCCAAAGCGTGCTTATAGCTATAAAAATGTTGGTATTTTAGGGTTTGGTGAGTTGGGCAAGGCGTGTGCAAAAAAGCTTGTTAGTAATGGCTTTCTTGTAAGTGCATGGGCGCAAAGAGAGAAAAAGGCAGTTAATGTTGAAATGTTTTATGCTAAACAAGGCCTTAATAAAATGCTTCCTAATATAGATTATCTAATTTGTTTATTGCCACTTACACAAGAAACTACCGGTATAATTGATCGCACATTATTATCAAAGCTTCCAGTCCATGCGGGACTCATTAATGTAGCCCGTGGGGAGCATGTTATTGAGCAAGATTTATTAGATGCTTTAAATACAGATAGCTTACGAATAGCTACTTTAGATGTTTTTGAGCAAGAGCCACTCGCAATCGACCACCCATATTGGCAGCACCCAAAAATAACACTGACGCCTCACTGTGCCGCATTATCTGATTTAAGAAGTGTTATTGAGCAAATAGCAGAAAATATTGAATGTTTAAGGCAAGGTAGTAAACTTAATAATCTAATAGATAGAACGAAAGGTTATTAATGGATAGTTAAATAATTTAACAAACTACTTGTTAACACTTGTAATTTTTATTATTGTTGTTAGGTATTCTCATTAATAAAAACAATAAAGAGGGTGTTATGAAGACGAATCAAGGTGGTGTGAAGTTAAGTTTAATTGTTATTTCGATTATTGTATTGGGTGTATCTGCTTGGTTTAATCAACCGACTGTTCTGTAATTACACAATGCCACAGTAAATTATTTAATTTTGCTGTGGTTATTTCTAAATTTTTGCTTTTTTATCGTTTCCATAAATACTATTTAACCTAAACTTTGGTTAAGAGATTACTTAATCGACTGAAACCTTCGGGCCTATTGCAAGTAAATCCAACGCAGTTAGCGCTGAAAATAGCTGCCTGAGATCGATTTATTATCCAGAGCCAAGTTATTTCCTTAGAATTACCCACTCACATCTAGGTAGTACCAATCCGCAATAATACTTAATCAATTTGAGGGATTAAATCTGACGCTAACTGCGTTAAATATTTCTGATATACGGATGCAGGAGCAATTAGTGATAACAACTAAATAACGAAATTATTGCCTTGTTATTGACACGGTTTTCTTACCTCAAAATACATCACTTAATTAAGCTAATAGGTATAAGAATAAAAAATTCATCGTCTAATTTTTGTATCGAGCGTTGGATGTAGGCGAGCAAGCAATCCATTATACAAATTCAGCCTTAAAAGAGTAAACACGGCCTTACTCACCCAAAATTTCGCTAATGACAATAATTTTTCTAAATTTATGATGTTTCCGAGAACCTTTCTATTTTTGCAATAAAAAGCCCAGCAATGCTGGGCTATAAAATAATCTAAGGGAAAGTTGTTAACTTTGAGTTACATTGAACTGTCCAAATGTATAAACTTTGAACAAGTAAAAAGTATTTATCAGCACCAAACTCATATTTGAAATAACACTCGACGACATAAGATCTAAGCTAAAAGATAAAAATAACAAACCACATGCACTAATCGCGGCAACGCGTAGCAGTGTTATCTGGTTAATAAAGAATGCACCTAAACCTAGTGCAAGTAGTATCGTGTTTAAAAGCCAATCTAGCTCGTTTAGCATGGTCGTTTCAATAGTTCAGTTGTAGAAAAAAGGAGCGCCATTATGTTGATATTTTGCGCACCTTTCAACCAAGTAATTTTAAATTTTCAGATTAGTTTTTTTAATGCTAAAAATAACTTCCAATCGCTGCAAATAAACCATGATCTGCTATGACTTGATACTTTTGACAGTTATTTAAACTTTCTGGATTAGTACATAAATAAAGGGACTTTCGTCTAGAATCTAATTGTGGGTGCAAGTTTGAATCTATAATGGTAGCTCCGTAGCCAAATACACCAGGCCAATAAATGCTTTCGCTTACCATCCCTAATTTTTTATAGGTGAGTAATGTCGGCTTTGGAAACGTTACTATTATTAATAGAGCAATGCTTAAAGTTATTATTAAACCTTTTTTTGACTTAGTTTCTTTGCCACCTTGGCTAGAAATAGTCGGACCTTGAGTTTCACTTATTGCGCCTTGCGATGCTGTACGAGGCCTACGTTGTTGTACTTGCTTTTTTTTGGCAGGCGTTTTTCCAAGTAGTGTTTGTTTTTTTGTGTTTTTGACATAAAGCAGATCTGGCCTTTTTGGTGTAGGTCTCTATAATTAAATGAATAAATTTATATACCAATATAATAACGTAAACTTGGCTTGTAGCCTATGAGGAATGAAGATGAATACGCAGCTATCAATTTTAATTGTAGATGACGTTAGCACTGTACGCAGCTTTTTAAGTCAAACGCTGATGCATTTAGGGATAGATAACGTAAAGGAAGCATCTACCGCCTCACAGTGTATTAGCGAGTGCCGCGCTGCAAAATATAATATCATCTTTTTAGATATTGAATTACCTGATGGTGATGGCAAAGAATTAATTGCACAAATAAATGAATTAAGCCCTGAAACTAATGTTGTTATGGTATCGGCTCATTCGGGTATAGAGAATGTAAAAGATGCGATAGATAAAGGCGCTAAAGGTTTTGTGGTTAAGCCATTCACTCCTAAAAAAATAGCGGCAATGCTTAAGAAGTTCTATCCAGATTTAGAAAACGTGTAATTATATAATTAAATTTTAAATAAAAAAAACCGGACAAAAGCCGGTTTTTTATATTCTATCAAAAACAAATTATAGAGCTTTAATCTTAGCTGCTATACGGCTCTTATGACGAGCTGCTTTGTTTTTGTGAATTAGACCCTTAGTTGCGTAACGGTCTAGGATAGGTGTAGCAACAGAAAAAGCTTGCTGTGCAGCTTCTTTATCGCCCGCTTCAATAGCAACAATTACTTTTTTGAAGTAAGTGCGCATCATTGAACGACGGCTTGCGTTGTGCTGACGGTTTTTTTCGCTTGTGATAGCGCGTTTTTTTGCAGACTTGATGTTAGCCAAGGTTTGCTCCTAACAATCTTAAAATAAAGCTTAAATTAAAGGCCGTGGAATATGCCTGTTTCAATCATGAATGTCAATTTAAATTTAACAATCCAAGAAAAACTGCACCATATAACGAGCATCAATTTGCCGCTTTAGCAGTTAATACAGACATTGTAACAAAGCACAGACCCCCAGCCTAGTGCTTTAAAGCGATTTATAAAAAAGACTGTGGCATAATCGCCTCTCTTAGGGATTTTTGAGTAGGTTTAAGGTGTCAAAAGGTTTATTTCGCTCCGGTATGATAGTTAGTTGTATGACTATGATATCGCGTATTTTAGGGCTCGTTCGAGATGCTGTCGTTGCCAATTTATTAGGTGCAAGTGCAGCGGCTGATGTTTTTTTATTTGCTAACCGTATTCCTAATTTTCTACGTCGTTTATTTGCAGAAGGTGCCTTCGCACAGGCATTTGTACCCGTGTTGAGTGAAATTAAAGAGCAACAAGGTGACGACAAAGTCAGGCTTTTTGTTGCACAAGCGGCAGGTACATTAGGAACCATTTTATTGATTGTCACTATTATTGGTGTTGTTGCCTCACCCGTTATTGCAGCATTATTTGGTACAGGTTGGTTTATAGATTGGTGGCAGGGCGGGCCTAATGCCGAAAAATTTGAACTTGCAAGTTCATTACTTAAATTTACATTCCCTTATTTATTTTTTGTAAGTTTAGTGGCGCTTAGTGGTGCGGTCATGAATGTGTATAACCGTTTTGCTGTTGCTGCATTTACACCTGTTCTACTCAATGTTTCTATCATTACGTGTGCAATTTTTTTACATGATAAATTTAGCGTCGGGGCTTATTCTCTCGCAATTGGCGTATTTATTGGTGGCGTTGTACAGCTTTTGTTTCAACTTCCATTTTTATACCGTGCAAAAATGTTGGCGCGTCCGCGTTGGGCATGGCAAGACGAAAACGTAAAAAAAGTACGAAAACTTATGCTACCGGCTTTGTTTGGTGTCTCTATTAGTCAAATTAATCTGTTGCTAGATACCATGATTGCGTCATTACTGATGACGGGCTCAATTGCATGGCTTTATTATTCAGACCGCTTAATTGAATTTCCGCTGGGTTTATTTGGTATTGGTATTGCGACAGTTATTTTACCGGCGCTTTCTAAACTACATAGCAGTAAAAAAAGTAGTGACTTTCAGCAGACTCTCGACTGGGGGGTGCGTTTTGTTATATTTTTAGGCCTACCAGCAATGATAGGTCTAATGATTATCAGCCCGCTTATTATCACCGTATTGTTCGACCACGGTGCGTTTAAAGAAGACAGTGTTGATCATGTCAAAGCAGTAAGCCTAGGCGTAGTCGCATATTCAGTAGGGCTTGTAAGTTTTATGCTAATTAAAGTACTGGCTCCTGGCTTTTACGCTCGCCAAGACACTAAAACGCCGGTGCGTATTGGTATTATCACCTTAGTACTTAATATGGTGTTTAACATTATGCTGGCTCCTTTCATTGGTTATTTAGGGTTAGCACTTGCTACTTCGTTATCGGCTAGCTGCAATGCATTTTTATTATACAGGCAGCTTAAAAAAGAAAATGTATACCAGTTTTCATCAACGAGCATGCGCTTTACACTTAAGTGTGTTGTTGCAAGTGCGTTTATGGGAGCTGTTACATGGTTTGTGAGCAGTTACTATTATTGGGCTACATTGAGCTTTACACATCAGGTAATGTTATTAATAGCATTAGTGGCTTTGGCAGGTATTAGTTACTTTGCAATGCTATTTTTGATGGGCGTTAGACTAAATACGATAAAAAGTGTAGCAATTACTGAATCAAATTAAAAAAAAGATTATAATCGGCAACTCTGCGACTTTAATTAATTTTTAGTCGTAATTAATAACTCGCTAAACAAGGCATTAGGTGGCATGGAGTTAATTAGAGGTATACACAATATTCGCCCGCACCATTTTGGTTGTGTGTTAACTATTGGTAATTTTGACGGTGTTCATTTAGGCCACGCAGAAGTATTAAAAGGTTTACTTATTGATGCTAAAGCACATAGTTTGCCAAGCACTGTAATGCTGTTTGAGCCTCAGCCACAAGAGTTTTTTGCTAAAAATAATGCCCCAGCACGGCTAACGCGCTTGCGAGATAAGCTACGTTTGCTAAGTGATTTAGGTATTGAGCGAGTTATTTGCATTAGCTTTAATCAGCAATTTGCAAACATGCATGCTGAGCAATTCGTTAATGAGATTTTGATTAAAAAGTTAGGTGTTAAAGCACTTACTGTTGGTGATGATTTTAAGTTTGGTAAACAGCGCCAAGGTAACTTTGCTTTGCTTGCTAGCATAGGAACGCAAGCCGGCATGGATGTAAAAAGCACCGCGAGCTTTCGTCAATTAAATGCTAGAGTGAGCAGCACTTTAATACGAGATGCTTTAGCATCTGGTGACTTAGCGAGTGCTAAAATAATGCTTGGTCACGATTATGCTATTTCTGGGCGTGTTATACATGGCTGGAAAAGAGGACGTGAACTCGGTTTTAGAACGGCAAATATTGCCCTAAAACGCCAAGTGTGTCCTGTCAACGGGGTGTTTGCAGTGCAAGCAACGATTGCAGGAAAACAGATTTTTGGAGTTGCAAATGTAGGTAATAAGCCGACATTTAATGGAACTCGTGCATTATTAGAAGTTCACCTTTTTGATTTTGCACAGGATATTTACGGACAGTTTATGCATGTGGAGTTAATAAAAAAACTTCGCAATGAAAAAAAAATTCGAGACATTAACACAATTAACGGCGCAAATAGCAACTGATGTTGCTGCCGCTAAGCAGTGTTTTGGTTTAAATCAGGTAGCCGATAGAGACGGAATGTAGGATAAATGAGCGACTATAAACATACTTTGAACTTACCGGAAACACCGTTTCCAATGCGTGGCAATTTGGCACAACGTGAACCAAAAATGCTTAAAGCATGGTATGAAGACGACCTGTACGGTCAAATTCGCAGCGCTAAGAAAGGTAAAAAGACCTTTATTTTGCATGACGGCCCTCCGTATGCAAATGGCGATATCCATTTAGGCCACTCAGTTAATAAAATATTAAAAGACATTATTGTTAAGTCTAAAACATTATCTGACTTTGATTCACCATTAGTCCCAGGTTGGGATTGTCATGGTTTACCAATCGAGTTAATGGTTGAGAAAAAAGTAGGCAAGCCGGGCGTAAAAGTAACCGCGAGCGAGTTTCGTGAAAAGTGCCGTGCATACGCTAAAAAACAAGTTGAAGGTCAAAAAGTCGACTTTAAACGTTTAGGCGTATTTGCAGATTGGGATAAGCCTTACTTAACAATGAACTTTGACTTTGAAGCGAATGCAATTCGTGTACTTGGTCGTATTATTGAAAAAGGTCACTTGCATAAAGGCGCTAAGCCTGTGCATTGGTGTACAGATTGTGGCTCTGCACTAGCTGAAGCTGAAGTTGAATACCAAGATAAGCAATCTCCAGCCATTGACGTACGTTTTATTTTTGATGATCAAGATGCTGTTGTTGGTGCATTTGATTTGGCTGATGGTCACAAGGGTGAAGGCAGTGTTGGTACAGTTATTTGGACAACAACACCGTGGACGCTTCCAGCAAACCGCGCAGTAGCTGTGCATGCCGATTTAGAATATGCATTGGTGCAGGTTGAAGATGAAGGCGTACAACAACGTCTAATTTTAGGCTCTGAGCTTGTTAAAGATGCAATGGACCGTTTTGGTTTTAATCACTTCCATGTATTAGGTTATGTAAAAGGTGCTGCACTTGAAAACTTACAAGTAGCCCATCCTTTTTATGATTTTAGCGTACCTGTCATTGTTGCAGAGCATGTAACGACTGACTCAGGTACCGGTGTTGTACATACAGCACCAGGACATGGTCAAGAAGATTTCGTGGCTGGTTTAAATTACAACCTTGAAGTAGCTAACCCTGTTGGCGCAAATGGTGTTTATTTACCAGATACTGAACTTTTTGCAGGTCAGCATGTATTTAAGGCGAATGCGAGCGTAATTGAAGTATTAAAAGAGCGCGGTGCACTTATGCATCATCATGCACTTACGCACAGTTACCCACATTGTTGGCGCCATAAGACTCCAATAATTTTCCGTGCTACACCACAATGGTTTGTAAGTATGGATCAGGCTAACTTGCGTCAAGACTCTTTAAAAGAGATTAAAAATACGCAGTGGTTACCAGAGTGGGGCGAAAGCCGTATTTCTAACATGGTTGAAAGCCGCCCAGATTGGTGTATTTCTCGCCAGCGTACTTGGGGTGTGCCAATTGCATTGTTTGTTGATAAAGACACCGGTGCACTTCACCCAAATACACAAGAGCTAATTGCTCAAGCAGCAGCGCTTGTTGAAAAGTCTGGTATTCAGGCATGGTACGATTTAGAACCAGCTACATTACTTGGTGAAGAAGATGCCAAGCAATACATGAAAGTGCAAGATACGCTAGATGTATGGTTTGACTCAGGTGTTTCACATGCATGTGTTGTAGACGCACGTGAAGACTTAGTTGGTCCAGCTGATTTATACCTTGAAGGTTCTGATCAGCATCGTGGTTGGTTTATGTCGTCAATGATGACGTCAGTGGCAATTAATGGTCATGCGCCATACCGCCAAGTATTGACTCATGGTTTTACTGTTGATGAAAACGGCCGCAAAATGTCTAAGTCGTTAGGCAATGTTATTTCTCCACAAAATGTGATGAATAAACTAGGCGCCGACATTCTACGTTTATGGGTGGCTTCTACCGATTACACGGCAGAAATGACTGTGTCGGATGAGATATTTAAACGCTCAGCCGATCGTTACCGTCGTATTCGTAACACCAGCCGTTACTTGCTTGCTAACCTAAATGGTTTTGATCCAAAAACTGATCAAGTAGCTGTTGATGATATGGTTGAGCTTGATAAGTGGATTGTTGGCCGTGCTGCTCAGTTACAAGACGAGATTTTAGCCGCGTACGACAGCTACCAAATGCTATTAGTAACGCAAAAGCTAATGAACTTCTGTACGGGTGAACTTGGTTCGTTCTATTTAGATGTTATTAAAGATCGTCAATACACAGCTAAGAGCGACAGCCATGCACGTCGTTCTTGTCAAACAGCGCTTTATCATATAGCAGAAGCAATGACGCGTTGGATGGCCCCTATTATGAGCTTTACCGCACAAGAAATTTGGGAAGCTTTACCGGGTGAGCGTAGTGACTACGTATTTACATCAGTTTGGTATGATGGCTTACAAGCACCAACAAATAGCCAATTTAGTAACGATGACTGGTTAGAAATTCTAACAGTACGTGACGAAGTAAACCGCTTATTAGAAGCTGCACGTAAAGAAGAAGTCATTGGTGCAACACTTCAAGCAACGGTTAATTTATTTACGAGTAAAGAGCTTGCCGCTAAGTTAAATGCGCTTGGTGATGAACTGCGTTTTGTATTGTTAACATCAGCGGTAAATGTTACTGAAGTTGATAGCCAGCCTGCTGATACACAAGCTACCGAAATTGAAGGTTTGTTTATTAGTGTTGCTGCAACAGATGCTGCTAAATGTGAGCGTTGTTGGCATTACAGTGAAGATGTAGGTGTTAACCCAGCTCATCCTGAAATTTGTGGTCGCTGTGTAAGTAATGTTGATGGCGAAGGTGAAAAGCGTCAATTCGCTTAGGAGTTATTCTTAGTGAGCAAACTAGCCCAAAAAAGTGGTTTAGTGTGGCTTTGGTTGAGTCTATTACTTTTAGTAATAGACTTTGCCAGTAAAACACTTGTTGTAGGGACAATGGCTTATCAAGAGTCGATAAATTTACTCCCTGTTTTTAGTATTACTTATGTGCATAATTATGGTGCTGCTTATAGCTTTTTAAGTGAAGCGGGTGGTTGGCAGCGTTGGTTTTTAAGTGCAATTGCCATTGCTATTAGTGCTTTGCTTGTGTGGTGGCTAAAACGTTTACCTGCAACAAACAAAGTACTATGCGGTGCCTATGCACTGGTACTTGCAGGCGCTATTGGTAATTTATACGATCGTATTGCGTATGGTTATGTAATCGACTTTATTCACGTATTTTATAAAGACTCACATTTTCCTGTATTCAATATTGCTGATTGCGCTATTTGTATTGGCGCAGCACTATTGTTATTTGACGCCTTTACCGGTGAGAGTCCGAAGGAGCATAAAGCATGAGCCAAGCTGTAATTGGTGAAAACTCACAAGTTATTTTCCATTTTTCTATTAAATTAGAAGATGGTTCTGCCGCCGACTCTACCAAGGTGCACAATAAACCTGCTAAATTAACAATGGGCGATGGCAGCTTAACGGCAAACTTCGAAAAGTGTTTATTAGGGCTAACTGCAGGCGAAAGTAAAACGTTTGAATTAGAACCTGAAGATGCGTTTGGCCAGCCAAACCCAGATAATATTTACTACGTTGATCGTAGTAAGTTTGGTCCAGAAACACCAGCTAAGGTAGGTGCAATTATTGCGTTTACTCAACCTGATGGGACTGAGCTTCCAGGTTTAGTACGTGAAGTGCAAGGCGAGTCGGTAACGATTGATTTTAATCACCCTTTATCTGGTCAGCGTTTAACGTTTGAAGTTGATATTATAGAGGTAGAAGGTTAATGGAAATATTATTAGCTAATCCACGCGGCTTTTGCGCTGGTGTTGACCGTGCTATTAGTATTGTTGAGCGCGCTTTGGATATTTTTGAAAAGCCAATTTATGTTCGCCACGAAGTAGTACATAACCGCTATGTGGTTGATGGACTAAAAAGCCGTGGTGCGGTTTTTGTTGAAGAGCTTGATCAAGTACCTGACGACAGCATTGTTATTTTTAGCGCACATGGCGTATCGCAAGCTGTTCGCAGCGAGGCTAAACGCCGTGACTTAAAAGTATTTGATGCAACGTGTCCGCTGGTAACTAAAGTACATATGGAAGTTACACGTGCGAGTCGCAAAGGTATTGAGTGTATTTTAATTGGACACCATGGTCACCCTGAAGTAGAGGGAACAATGGGACAATATGATAACTCAGCCGGTGGCATTTACCTTGTTGAAACTGTTGACGATGTAATTGCGCTTGATGTAAAAAATGCTGAAAACCTTTTTTATTGCAGCCAAACAACACTCTCAGTTGATGACACAGCTGATGTTATTGATGCGTTACGCAGTAAGTTCCCATCAATTGACGGACCGCGTAAAGATGACATTTGTTATGCAACGCAAAATCGTCAAGACGCTGTGCGTGACTTAGCTGACAAAGTTGACGTGCTATTAGTCGTTGGCGCTAAAAATAGCTCTAATTCTAATCGCTTGCGTGAGCTGGCAGATAAAATGGGCACGGTTGCTTATTTAATTGATGATGCAACTGATGTGCAAGAACAGTGGGTTTCGGGTTCTAAATCAGTGGGTGTTACTGCGGGAGCCTCTGCGCCAGAAGTACTTGTACAACAAGTTATAAGCCGATTAAAAGAGCTAGGTGGCACACAGGTTGTTGAAAACCCAGGCGAAGAAGAGAATATCGTATTTGCTGTTCCTGTAGAGCTACGTTAATTTAAAATTTAGATTAAAGGAGAGTCGTTATGAGCAAGTCACTTCAAAATGATGGTTTGCTTTTTTCGGCTCTTTTTAATGAGCGAGGCGTATTAGCTTCGCTTATTGTTTCTCAAGTTATTGCTATTGTTTTAGCCTTTGCACCCAATGTAGAAGGCGATATTTGGCTTCGACTTGGGATCATTAGCTTATTTTTACATTTAATTGTTTTAGTCGGCACTTCTTCTTTATATTTTTGTCGTTTTTTTTTACTAAAACCGTACTCAAGCTTTTCAGTTAAGTCTATTTTTTGCCTCTTTTTTATTATCTACATGCATTTTTAGTATTTTATTTTCCCATTTTGCTTTTGATATAGATGATACAAAGAACCTAATTTATTTTACACTTCGCAATTGCATTATAGTGGCTTTGCTGGCGGCTTTATTCGTCCAATTTTTATTAATTCATTTTGAAAAAGCGCAACAAACTAAGGCGCTCTCTCGTGCTGAGCTTGATGCCTTACAAGCTAGAATACGTCCTCATTTTTTATATAATAGTTTAAACACTGCTGCAGAGCTTACCCATCATGATGCCGATGCGGCAGAGCAAGCCATTTTAGCATTAGCCGCCTTATCGCAGGCTGCAATGCACTCAGGAAAAAATGTATCTCTTGACGATGAAATAACACTGAGTAAGCAATATATAGCACTTGAAACATGGCGTTTTGGTAACCGCTTAAGAGTTGATTGGCAAATACCCAATGAACTACCTGCATTGAGTATTCCTTGTTTAACCCTGCAGCCATTAATTGAAAATGCGGTATGCCACGGCGTTGAAACAAGTGAGCATGGTGCAGAAATAAAAGTAGAGCTGCATATTACTACCGGCTATATAACCATGATTGTATCTAACCCCATAGTAATTTCTAATGCTCAAACTAGGCCTAATAACGGCATGGCGCTTGAAAATATTCGCCAGCGATTAAATATTTATTATAAAAATAAAGCGCAGCTAACAATTACTAGTAAAAATGATGTGTTTAGGGTCAAGGTCGTGATCCCTAAGCTAATTGAGGGCAGTGTATGAATGTACTCATTGTTGATGATGAACCTCTTGCGAGATCGCGCTTAATTCGTTTGTTAGCACACGATAAAAGTATAGTTGTACAAGGTGAGGCAAGTAATGGTAATGAAGCCCTAATACTTGCTAAAAAGCAAACGCCAGATTTAATTTTTTTAGATGTTGATATGCCTAGAATGAATGGTTTACAAGTTGCTAATGAGCTCAATAGTTTAATTCTACCTCCAGCAATTGTTTTTATAACTGCTCACCCTGAGCATGCCTTCGATGCTTTACAATTAAGCGCAGCGGGTTATTTAGTTAAACCTATTTCAGAGCAATCATTGCAAAAGGTGCTTAAGCAAGTCGGGCGTTTAAACAAAGTGCATATTCAAAAACAGCAAAATGTAAAAATTTCTTATCAGCTAGCTGGTACTCTACGTAGCGTTGATATAAAAGATGTTTTGTACTTTAGTGCAGAAGAAAAATACACCAAAATGGTATTTTTAACTGGAGAAGCTTTACTAGAACAAAGTTTAAAGCAGTTAGAATTACTCTATCCAGCGTATGTTTTACGAATTCATCGTAATACATTAGTTAATAAAAAAAGGGTTATTGCTTTGCATTCGCAAGGGAGTAGTCATCACATGATTGAACTTAAAGGGAGTCGCGAGTTACTGCCTGTTAGTCGTCGTGAGCTCAAGGCTGTCAAAAGTGCGCTTTGATTTTATACCTCTTAAATATATTCTGTTAACCGCTTATCAACAAATTTAACCGCCTATCGTAGTATTGATTGAACATTACCATTTAGCAGATAAACTAATAATTAGATAATTTTCATTTGGTTTTTTTATGCAATCTTACTCTCCTTCTTCCAAAAAAGGTTTCACACTGATAGAAGTGCTTATTGCATTTATTATTCTCAGCTTTGGTTTGTTAGGTGCTATCGCACTACAAGCTAAAGCAAAGCAAGCAAGTTTTGATTCAATGCAGCGCGCTGCGGCTGTAGCGCTTGGCAACGATATTATTCAACGTATTCGTGCTAATGATACGTCTCAATTAGGCACACTCTATAAACAAACGTTTAATAGCCAAACCGCTATGAAATCGACAACTACTTGTTTTAGTAATTCATGCAGTTCAGCACAAATTGCGCTGTTGGATATTGAACAGTGGAAACGAGCTATACGCGCTCGCGAAAATACAGGAACGCTGGATGGGGCCACAGTATGTATAAACCCTTCAGCTATTGGTGGCTCAGGCGGTAAAGCATTCAACTTAGAGGTTGTTGTCTCGTGGCAAGGCAGGCAAGAATTTACCGCTAATAAAGCGACGGGCGATATTAAATGCGGGACAGCAGATAAACGACGCCGTCTAGTTGTTTTGACCAGTTATATTTATCTTAGGAGCTAAGCATGAAACAAAAAGGGTTTACACTTATAGAAGTCATGATCTCTCTTTTTATTGGTGGTCTTGTACTTGGTGGTGTCATGTTTACCTACATAGGTATGAAAGTAACAACTCGAGATACTATGACAATAGGCGAGCTGCAAGAATCAGGTCGCTTAGCTATAAATATAATGCAACGAGATATTGAACAAATTGGCTTTTGGGGTACCTACTACGATGATTCATTTACCGCTATTAATACCACAACATTAGCTGCGCCAACAAATGATTGCTTTGAGGGACTTAATAACGGCAGTTTTCCAGATTTAACAAGTACCAGTAACTTTAGAACCATTTATGCAAAAGTTGCTGAAGAGTCTAAAGAACTAAATTGCGTGAGTAATCCTGTTAAAGATACAGATATTTTACAGCTTAAATTTTTACAGGGTAATCGCTTAACCGTAGGAGCTGCAGGAAACGAAACCCAAGCAGGTCAAAATTACTTTATTGCAGAGCAAGAAAGAGCGCAATTTGTGCGAGGTATAGTTGCTCCCGGAAGTTTAAATGTGAATGCTACCGTGTGGCCTTATAGCCACCATACCTATTATATTTCCAAGCAAACTTATACGGTTAATAACAAAAGCATAACGGTACCGGCGCTAATGAGACAACGCTTGGTGGAGGACGAAGTAAGAGCTGAAACTATCATGGAAGGCGTAGAGAATATGCGTTTTGTGTTTGGCCTAGATACCACTGCCAATAACCGTGTTGACTCTTATAAAAGTATAGAACAAATGACCCCCACTGATTGGGAAAACCGTAAAGGCATTTTAACGGTGCAGGTGTTTTTGCTCATTAGGGCATTACAAAAAGATCCTGGATTAAACATTAATAATCAAACATATACTCTTGGGGAAGGAGAATATAAGCGCGTAATACCAAAAAACGCTGAAGAGGAGTTTGACAAGAGTTACCGGCGCACAGTATTTACCACCACCATACGGTTAAACAATGTAGGATCAAACTTATGGCGTATTTAAAAAATTCACCTAAAAAACAACAGGGTGTTGTGCTTATTACAGCATTGATCATGGTAATAGCCGTTACCGGTATTGCTGTAACACTTATGAGCAGCAGCAGTATTGACGTTAAAATTACGAATGCAGCACAAGAGCGCGAAGTAGCTGAAAATGAATTGATAGGCGAAGTACTTCGCGTGATTGCTGAGGAAGCAAATAAAGGTGCGGCTAATCAGTTCTTCTTGTCACCCGAGGAAGTCACCAAAATAGCTGACAAAAGCACCGACGGAATGCTTATTGCTGAACATAATGGCATGCCAAGTAAAATGATTAACTTAAATAAAGGCGCACTTAATCTGGAGTGTCCGAGGTGCTATAGCTGCACAAAAGGGGTTGCTTGCAATATGATGCAAGTATCAACAACAATAGAGTATGGCTCTAAAAGCAAACATCAGTTAACCATTGTTACCGGTATTGCTCAACAAATGGCTAGTACAGGCAAAGGAATTTAAAATGAGACTTAAATTAAATAAATTATTTGCTGCATCTCTAGGGTTAACAATGAGTGTACCGGCTACCGCTGAGGATATAGAGCTCTACGTGAATCATAATATTAACGTGGATGAAAAACCACGTGTGCTGCTTATATTTGATACATCGGGAAGTATGGCGTTTTCATCAAGTTCGGGTAATGATTGTGGGTACAGTAATAATCTAAGACGCTATATATTATGCTCGGATAGTCGCCTAGGTGCGGCACAATATGCGATGAATAAAGTTATAGAAGATAACGATAATATTGACTTTGGTTTAATGCGTTTTAAAGAGACTGATGGCGGTTATATTATAAATGGCTTGGGGAAAGACCCCTCTGTGGTTAAATCGTCAATCGCAAATTTACCAGCGGATGGTGGAACGCCGCTAACAGAGACACTCTGGGAAGCCTATTTATATATTACAGGGCAAAGTGTGAGCTATGGTTTGGGAGCAAGCGAAGTTGAAAGAGATACCAGTGTTGAAGATATTGTAACGACTCAGATAGAAAAAGAGCATTGCTATTGGACTGGTTGGGGGCGAAATCGCAGAGAGGTTTGTTATAACTATTATGATACACAAACTACTTATACGTATGTTTCTCCATTTAATGACAGCGTAGAGGAAGCGAAGCGTTGTGATAACTCAGTAAATATTATTTATATGACTGATGGTGATCCGTCAGGAGATAATGATAGTGATAGCGTAATTAGTGATGAGCATAAGAAGTACTTTGGGCAAGGCCTAAATTGGAGTACTGATAGTTATTACAGTAGCTATTTACATCAGTTGGCTAAAGTTATTCATGGTACGAGTAATGTAAAAGTAGATTTGTATCCAGCGACTCCTGATATTCACGAGACAGGGCGTCTATACACAATAGGTTTTGGTTCTGGAATGAGCGCTAAGGGGCAAGAGCTTTTAGTTAAAGCTTCGTCATTAGGTGGTGGCGAAAACTTTCCAGCCAGTACCCCAGATGAATTATCTAAGTCACTAAATAAAGCAATTTCTAAAATTCGAGAAGTAAATGATAGCTTTTCATCGCCATCTGTAGCGAGTAATAACGTCGATCAAACTCGTAGTCGAAATGCTATTTATTTCGCTATGTTTTATCCTGAAATAGGTACTAGGTGGAAAGGAAACTTAAAAAAATTAAAAGTTTCTGGTAGCCGTATTATTGATTCAACGAATAAAGCGGCGCTTGATTCGGATGGTTTGATTGATGATGATGCAAAAACCTATTGGTTACCAAGTGAACAGTCAGCTGATGGAAGTTTGGTTGCAGAAGGTGGTGTAAATTATCACTTAAGTTCACTCACTGGCAGTGATGCTTTAAAAAGGCGGAATCTTTATACAAATAAGCAAGGAAGTATTGTTGAATTTAACACCACGATTGTAAGCGAGATACTTGATTCATTAGATGACAATCCGATTACTTTAAGTAGCTCTGATATTAAATGGTCTATGGGCATTGATGTTGATGATGAAAACGGTGATGGCGATAGAACAGATCAAAGAGGTAATATTTTTGGTGACCCCCTGCATTCTAAACCGATAGCGATAGATTATGGCAATGATGATATTCGTATTCTAATAGGTACTAATGCTGGATTTCTGCATATGTTCAAAGATGATGATGTTAATAATGAAGTGAGCGAAAGTTGGGCATTTATACCTTCTGATCTATATGACATTATTAAACCTCTTCGCAATAATGAAACCGGTAAACTGTATGGTATGGATGGGCCGATTAGTGTTTATTTTAATAATAAAAACCTAAATGATAATGGCTTAAATGATGGTGTTATTGATGCAAGTAAAGGTGATCAAGTCTGGGCTGTAGCAGGTATGCGACGTGGTGGTAAAAACTATTATGCACTTGATATTTCAGACCCCAGTGAGCCAAAAAAGTTGTGGGCACAGCCGATCGAAGGTGGTAAAGGTGATTTTAAAGAATTAGCTCAAACGTGGTCAAAGCCACAGATTGCTTACATAAAAGCATTTGGTGATAAGCCGTTACTTGTGTTTGGTGCAGGGTATGATACGAATAAGGATGCGGCTATTCGAAGTAAAGATAATATAGGTAGAGGTATTTATATTGTTGAAGCTGAAACAGGAAAAAGAGTATGGGCGCTCACCCCTGATATTAATGGATTTGAGGGCGAACACAGTATTGCTGCTAATGTTTCTTTACTTGATTCTGATTACGATGGATACATTGATAGAATTTACGCATCTGATACTGGAGGAGATATATGGCGTATTGATATGCCAGGAGACGATGTAAATAAATTTAGTCACTTTAAGTTTGCTGAATTGGGGAGTAGTCAAGCAACAGAAGATAGACGCTTTTTTTATAACCCATTAATAGTAAGAACGATGTTTAGCAAAGTTTCTGAAGTGACTGTAAATGGTAAAAAAGTTATAACTCGGCTAGATACACCCTTTGATGCTGTGGTATTGGGGAGCGGTAATCGTTCGAAACCGAATGATACCAATGAAAAAGATCAATTGTTAATGATTCGAGATGAAAATACGGTAACACGAACGTTTACAACAAATACACCAGATGCGATTAAACTAGCTGATTTAATGCCGATGAATTTAGACCCTTTTGGTAATGCATTAAATGATGTTGATAAATTTGTCGACTTAGAAGTAGATTTAGCTGGATTCAAGGGCTGGCACTATGAATTAGGCACAGGTGAAAAGTCATTAGCTGCAGCTGCCGTTGTAGGTGGTGTTGCTTATTTTTCATCATTTAAGCCAGCTTCAGATACGTCAACTGAAAACCAATGCTCGCTTAGTGGGGGAGGAGGTTCTTTATATGCATTCCATTTACACTACGGGACGAAAGTGTATGACGAATTAAAATTTTCCACGAGTTATGATGTACCCGATACAGCACAGCTTTATTTTGGCGAAGGAGAATCTTGTGTGGATGCAAATAACAATGGTAAATGTGATGCAGAGCCTATTCTGGATGAAAATGGCCCTACACCACCAGATATCATTGATACAGACATAGATGTTAAAATGGAAAGTCAGTTCTATTTAATTGGCCCTGGCATCAAAGGCGAAAATGCTGAAAATCCAATGAAACCAGTCGAGATTGTAGGGCCTGGGTTAAATGTTGTTGATGGTAAGATTAAGTTAGTTAATGATGTTCAACCTATCGGCTTTGGCTTCAAAACGCAGCAAACTTATATTTATAAGCGTGAAGAAAATGACGAAATCAAAAATTAAGGAAAAATAGATGAGCAATAAACAAGGTGGATTTACGTTAATTGAGCTAATGATAGCTGTTGCTATCGTTGGTATATTAGCTTCAATAGCATTACCTAATTACACTGAGTATGTTAAGCGCACTTCGCGTGCTGAAGCCGCTGCGGCATTATTGGATGCGGCAAATAAAGAAGAGCAGTTTTTTGTTGATAATAGGGAATACACAGAATCGTTTGATAACCTTGGTATTAATAATAAAACAGAAAGTAAACACTTTGAACTCAGTATCGAAGTGAAACAAACGAATACGTTTACCATTAAAGCAAAGCCCATAGGTGGCGCAGTGAAAGGTGATGGTGATTGTACTGAACTATCTATTACTGATATTGGCTTAAAGGGTGCAAAAGGTACTAAAGGAGCTACTGATGTTGACTATTGTTGGGGTCGGTAATTATTAGTTAACCTGAACTTTGGATAATAAATCTATCTCAAGCAGCTATTTTCAGTACTGACTGCGTTGAATTTACTTGCAATAGGCCAGCTATTGCAAGTAAATTAGCCTTGTTTTCACTGAAAATCTCTGGCTAGAGAAAATAAATTTAAACATCACCATGATTAAATACGTTAGTAAATCTCTTAACCAGAGTTCAGGTTAGTTACTTTTTTGACATATATCGGTTGATTTAATTCGTATTCGACCCGTTTGACTTACTGACAAGGCAAGCCCTTCAAGATTTGCCTTGTCGCTATTTGGACAATAGATAAAAGTGCCATTTTGAAAGCCATTTAGTGAACCGTCAGGCCTAAAAGTTATTGCATCACGAGGGTATTTTAAGCTATCTGCATCATGAGTATGTTCAAATGTACTCAAAAGTAGTTCATCGTTATTTAGTGTAGTGGATTTATCATTATCGATAAATAAAGAGATTCGACCGTCCCAATCATCTTTTACACATTCCTTTTCTTTTAACGAACATAGCGTAACGTAGGTGCTATTTTCGATTGCATACAGCCGTGCGTAGTTAATATTACGATGTAATAGGTTAACTTGATTGTCGGCACGATTTAAGGCTAAAAAATCTGAAAAGAACCATATTGAAAGCTGACTGATGATAGCAATGATTGATAAAGCCACCATTAACTCTATGAGAATTATCCCTAATATTTTGTTTGAACGTGTTTTAAACCTCATCCCTGAAGCCTTAAATCAATCTAAATGATTAATTTAGTCTAGTAAATAATCAGAATATGACAAATTTAATTAGTGTGTTTTTTAATCACATTTTTCTGTGGTATCTCCTAGATAAAAGGCTGTTCCTGATTGAGAAACTCTGAGCGCTTTATTGTTTTCAGTACCGTTATTGGGGCAAAAGATAAAGTCGCCTGGATTAGTCGTGATACGACCGCTGGTATTAAAGCGCAGCATTTTTTCATTTCCAGTGTATTTTAATTTATCTGTAGAACTAATTTTTTCCATTGCTCTAAAAATAGTGTCTGTTTTTCTATTAAATTTACCATTGTTATTTTTATCAACAAATAATGCTATTACCGAATCGCCTTGCCATGTGTTTTGACAATTAAAGAATTTATTTTCGCTTATCTTATTTAATGGTCCAGGGCATAGCACCATTATTTCATCAGTACTTGCTGCTTGAGAACGTGCATAGCTAATATTTCTTTTCAACTCTAACAAAAAATTTTCAGCCCTATTTTCTTCAAGCATGTCGCTACTGTTCCAAAAGGCAATAGAAGCAATAATACCCACAATAGAAACAGTGACCATTAATTCTAGAAGGGTGAATCCGTTTTGTTTATTGTTCATATTAATCTCATTACTGCGAGTTGCTTAAGTATAGCTATTTTTATTTGGTAAATTATACCATGGTTGATTGTTTTATCACCGTCATTCAATTGCTTTGTTTGCTATGAACTCTATGATTGTCTAAAATCGAAGCATCTGAAGCTTTAAAAAAGTAGTTAACATGAAAAAAATAGAAGCAATTATTAAGCCTTTTAAACTCGATGATGTACGTGAAGCATTGTCTGAAGTAGGTATCAATGGAATGACCGTAAGTGAAGTTAAAGGTTTTGGTCGTCAAAAAGGGCACACTGAGCTGTATCGTGGTGCGGAGTATATGGTTGATTTTTTGCCAAAAGTAAAATTAGACATCGTACTTGGTGATGATGATGTTGAACGTGCTATAGAAGTTATCGTTAAAACAGCGCAAACAGGAAAAATAGGTGACGGTAAAATATTTGTCACTGATGTTGAACGTGTCGTACGGATCCGAACAGCAGAAGAAGATGAAGACGCGATTTAACGTTTTAATTAATACAGGGCCTGTTTATACCAACCTGCATAAATCTTTGATCAATTTAACGAATTAAATTGCACTATAACGTCGTTAAAAATTTTTTATTTACGACTGCATGGATGCAGGAGGTAGAGCAATGCAGGGAGCAATTGCCGAGAACAACTAGATACAAAAATTTTTGCCTTGTTCTAGCGTAATTTTCTTAACGTTAAATAGACCCCATATATAAGCAGATTGGTATTACCTTTCAGGTTTAAAATTTGTTCTATTTAGGGGGTTTAATCGCGGCGCGAGGTTTGTAACTTAGTGGGCTTGGTAACTGCCCCTGTTTGGTGCGATTGGCTTATATCCGTGAGAAAACAAGTCAAAGTTGAGCAAAGATCCCGTGTCCTACACACACCTAATAAAAAACCCCTGCTAATTACTTAGCAGGGGTTTGTGTATAAGAGGCAGCTTACAAGCGCTTTTCTATTTGGTTCTATTATTCAGTTTTCGCGTTTGCTTTGCATGTTTGCTAAGTTCAGTTAACCCTAGTTTGTCGTAACTTTTTTCCATCATTTCAAGTGCAGGGTCTAAATAGCTGCTTTGTGAATAATGTTCAACAACAAATTTACCACGATTAGCTGCTGCTAAATAAGCTTCACGTTCGTAATAGTAAGTCGCTACTTTTAATTCGTAACGTGCCATGCGGTTTAACAGCCACACCAAACGACGTTTAGCTTCTGGTGCATAATCACTATCTGGAAAACGTTTAACCAATGTTGATAAATCGGTAAATGCAACACGTGTTCGGTTTGCATCACGGTCAGCTCTATCTACACCAAAGTATTCTTGAAATGCATTTTTGTCTGCTTTGATGTTTACCAAACCACGCATGTAATACATGTAATCTAAATCTTTATGATTTGGGTTGAGGCGTATAAAGCGATCGACTGTTGCTAATGCTTGCTCTGTATTACCCGATTGATAATGCGCATACACTAAATCCATTTGTACTTGCTTAGAAAACGGGCCAAATGGATAACGAGAATCTATTGCACTTAGAAGCTCAATTGCACGTGCATATAAACCAGAATCTAGTGTTTCTTTTGCATCTTCATACAAAGCTTGTGCTGATCTGTTTGGTACACGTTGAATATCTTCTTGGTCAGGCGCAGACGAACAAGCGCCTAAACTAAGTACAGAAACTGAAAAAACAATGGCAAATGCACGTTTCCCTATTTTATTTATCATTTTATTTGTTACCTTCGATGTCTTCGGCTAGGCCAAGTCGGTAAAACCGAGTAAACTATACGTATTATATTATGCTTTTATTAAAAGCGATTCTAACCCAGTCGAGCAAAGCTTGCACTGGTAAATTGGGTAAAGTTACTAATGACAGAGCAAATTTCTCTTCAAGCCGAGGTTCCAACCGACTTAGGTGGTAAACGTCTAGACCAAGTATTAGCGCAATTGTTCCCTGATTATTCACGTTCACGTATAAAAACATGGATTTTGGATGATAAAATTACTGTTGATGGCGAAATATTAAACACACCACGTACTAAGTTATTAGGTGGTGAGCTTCTTAATGTTGAAACAACTATTGAAGCACCGCGAGAATACCTTGCACAAAACATCGATTTGAACATAGTTTATGAAGACGATCATATTTTGGTAATTAATAAACCAATGGGGCTTGTGGTTCACCCTGGGGCGGGTAATCCTGATGGCACAGTATTAAATGCGCTATTACATCACTACCCGGAAATTATCAATGTTCCGCGAGCTGGTATTGTGCACAGATTAGATAAGGATACGACAGGATTAATGGTTGTGGCTAAAACTATCCCTGCACAAACGCATTTAGTGACAGCACTACAAAAACGTGAAAACTTCACGCGTGAATATGAAGCACTTTGTAATGGAACCATGACCGCTGGTGGCATGATTGAAAAGCCTATTGGTCGCCATGCGACACAGCGTACACACATGGCTGTTCATGAAATGGGCAAACCTGCTATTACGCATTACCGTGTGGCTGAAAAGTTTCGCGCACATACTCGCTTACGTTTGCGCTTAGAAACCGGTCGTACACACCAAATTCGTGTTCATATGGCTTACTTAAATCACCCATTAATAGGTGATCAGTCTTATGGCGGCCGTCCGCGTCCACCAAAAGGTGCAACTCCTGAGTTATTTGAGCTACTTCGTAGTTTTAGACGCCAAGCTCTCCACGCGGTTAAATTAAGCATTGCTCATCCTATTACGGGTGAAATGATGACATGGCAAGCGCCTATACCTGATGATATGGTTGCTATGACGCTAGCACTACGCGAAGACACCAAAGCTAATCCTGATATAGATAGATAGTGCATTTATTATCAGCGACATGGCAAAACCTTCATAATGTAGGTACGTTAAGTACTACATGTGAAGGTGGTGTTTCTCAAGTCCCATTTAAAAGTTTAAACCTTGGACTTCATGTTGGTGATAATAAAGAGTACGTATTAAAAAATCGCGCATTGTTAAATACGCATATTCCAAAACCAGCGGTATGGCTAAATCAAGTTCACAGTAACAATGTTGTTATTGTTGATGAGCATTTTGACTTCACTGAGTTACATAATGCTGATGCTCTTTATACACAACTAATTGATCAACCACTTGCTATTATGACCGCTGATTGCCTTCCCATATTATTAAGTAGTAATGATGGCAATGAAGTTGCGGCCATTCACGGAGGGTGGCGAGGGTTAGAGCAGGGTATAATTAAAAGTACTCTTGATTGTTTTGATGCAAAGCATAAGGATATCAATGCATGGTTAGGTCCTGCTATTGGTCCAAATAAATTCGAAGTTGGCTCAGACGTTTTTGAGCTATTCCAAGCACAGTCATCTCTTTTTGTTGAAGCGTTTAAACTACAAACTAACCACAAATACCTTGCCGATATTTATAATATTGCTCGTATATTACTAAATCAATCAGGTATAAAAAAAATTACAGGGGGAGAGTACTGCACTGTTTCTCGCAAAGACCTGTTTTTTTCTTATCGTCGTGATGGCCAAACTGGACGCATGGCAAGTTTGATCTGGCGCAAGTAATTTATCATTGTTGTGATTATATTTTCTGCTACACCTTGAACAAACGCCTAAACATACCCATTAATTAAGCAATTAGATTATTTGATAGGTAAACCCTTATGCGTTTAGATCGATTTACAAGTAAATTTCAATCTGCGCTTTCTGATGCGCAATCGCTGGCACTTGGCCGCGATCATCAATTTATTGAACCTGTACACTTAATGTACTCATTGCTTCAGCAAAGCGGATCAAGTGTTCGAGCGCTATTTGCCCAAATAGGTATAAGTGCAGACGAACTCAATACCAAGCTCTCCCAAGAAATAGAAAAGCTATTTAAAGTAGAAGGGGTCGGCGGTGATGTTCAACTGTCCAATAATATGGTGTCGCTTATCAACTTATGCGATAAATATGCGCAAAAGCGTAAAGATAAATACATCTCTAGTGAATTATTTGTACTTGTTGCATGTGATGATAAAGGCCCGCTTGGGACTATTTTTAAAGCGTTAAATATAACCGCCAGCAAAGTTGAGAGTGCGATTAAGGCGATTCGTGGAGGTCAAAAAGTTGATGATCCAAATGCAGAAGAAACACGCCAAGCATTAGAAAAGTTCACCATTGATTTAACTGAACGCGCTGAGCAGGGTAAGCTTGACCCTGTTATAGGCCGTGATGATGAGATTCGCCGTACGATTCAGGTTCTGCAGCGCCGGACTAAAAACAATCCTGTACTAATAGGTGAACCTGGCGTTGGTAAAACAGCAATCGCTGAGGGCTTAGCGCAGCGTATTATTAATGGTGAAGTACCTGAAGGATTAAAAAATAAACGCGTACTATCACTTGATTTAGGCGCGTTAGTTGCGGGTGCTAAATACCGTGGCGAATTTGAAGAACGTTTAAAATCAGTATTAAATGAATTGGCTAAAGAAGAAGGCCAAGTCATTTTATTTATTGATGAAATACATACTATTGTGGGTGCGGGCAAAAGTGACGGCGCCATGGATGCGGGCAATATGCTAAAACCAGCATTAGCGCGCGGTGAATTACATTGTGTTGGCGCAACCACGCTTGATGAATACCGTAAATACATAGAGAAAGACGCAGCGCTTGAACGTCGCTTCCAAAAAGTACTCATTGAAGAGCCTTCAGTCGAGGATACCATTGCTATATTACGCGGCTTGAAAGAGCGATATGAGTTACATCATTCAGTAGAAATTACAGATCCCGCGATTGTTGCAGCAGCGCAGTTATCTCACCGCTATATTAGTGATCGTCAATTACCAGATAAAGCGATTGATTTAATAGATGAAGCGGGTTCTTCAATTCGTTTGCAAATTGATTCAAAACCAGAGTCATTAGATAAACTCGAACGTCGTATTATCCAACTAAAGTTAGAAGATAATGCACTAGCGAAAGAAAAAGACGAAGCAAGCCAAAAACGCCGAGCTGAAATGCAAGAGTTGATCACCGACCTTGATGGGCAATATCGTGAGCTAGACGAGATATGGAATGCTGAAAAAGCATCACTTCAAGGCACGCAAGTAATTAAAGCTGAGCTTGAACAAGCAAGATTAGATTTAGATGTAGCGCGAAGAGCGAGTGATTTACAGCGTATGTCAGAGCTGCAATACGGGCGAATTCCAGAGCTTGAACGAAAGCTTGATTTAGCCTCACAAGCCGAAATGCAAGAAATGACTCTGCTTAAAAACCAAGTGGGAGAGGATGAAATAGCAGAAATACTCTCTCGCTGGACCGGTATACCGGTATCGAGAATGCTACAAGGTGAGCGTGAAAAGCTACTGCAAATGGAAGAAAAACTTCACGGCAAAGTAATTGGGCAAGATGAGGCTGTTGTTGCTGTTTCTAACGCAATACGCCGCTCACGTGCCGGACTTGCTGATCCTAACCGTCCGATTGGCTCATTTTTATTTTTAGGCCCAACGGGGGTTGGTAAAACAGAGCTAACTAAAGCACTGGCTGGTTTTATGTTTGATACCGAAGATGCCATGGTGCGTATCGACATGTCTGAGTTTATGGAAAAACATTCAGTTGCGCGTTTAGTTGGAGCACCTCCTGGTTATGTGGGTTATGAAGAAGGGGGGTACTTAACTGAAGCAGTGCGTCGTAAACCTTATTCGGTAATACTGCTTGATGAAATCGAAAAAGCACACCCTGATGTATTTAATATCTTACTGCAAGTATTAGATGATGGCCGATTAACTGACGGGCAGGGTAGAACCGTTGATTTTAAAAATACCGTTATTATTATGACTTCAAACCTAGGCTCAGATATTATTCAAGAGCAGGCTGGAAATAATGATTACACAACACTTAAAGCTAAAGTGATGGATGTATTAATAAATGAATTTAGACCTGAATTTATAAACCGTATAGACGAGACGGTGGTATTTCATCCATTAGCTAACGAACATATCAAAGAGATTGCTGATATTCAGTTAATGAAATTACGTGAGCGTTTAACTGAAATGGGTTACTTACTGGAAATAACGGACACTGCGCTTGAACGCATTGCAGCAAGTGGCTTTGATCCCGTTTATGGCGCGCGTCCACTTAAACGTGCGATTCAACAAACCATTGAAAATCCACTCGCGCAAAAGTTACTCAGTGGTGATTATCTACCTGGCAGTGTTATCATTATTGATGCAACCGATGAAGGCCTAGTATTTACAAACCGCTAATCAATAGAAATTAAATATATAAAGCCGCTACCTAAAGTGACACCCAATAGTTGGACATTCCAATTATTGTGGGCCACTTCAATCAGCGGCTTTTTTATAGGTGCTAATTTAAACTTTAAACGTAAGTAAAAGGTCATTTACTTTACGAGAACCTTCAACCAGCTCTGCTGCACCTTTTGCGACATTAAAACTTAAATTGAGATTTTCGTCACCAAACCCCTTAATCTGCGATACATTATTACCAATATCATTACTAACTACCTGTTGCTCTTCTGCTGCAGTCGATATTTGAATTGCTAGTTGAGAAATCTCACTTATTTGAACAAAAATACCATCAAGTTCGATCTGAGTTTTAGCGGTTGTATCTACGCAAGTATCGGCTTGAGTTTTAGTGCTCTGCATTACTTTAGACCAGCTAAATAAGGTATCTTGTATTTCTTTAATTGAGCTATGGATTTGTGTTGTTGCATTTTGAGTCCTTGACGACAGGGTTCTTACTTCATCTGCTACAACGGCAAAGCCTCGGCCATGTTCGCCTGCTCTTGCTGCTTCTATTGCTGCATTTAATGCCAGTAAGTTTGTTTGATCCGCAATCCCTTCAATTTCACTCATCACTTGACCTATTTTATCAGCCTCAGAAGCTAAGCTGCTTGCGGTTGTCGCGGCTTGTTCCACCTGTGTTGCTAAATCAGACACCATGATACTGTTTTCGGCAATATGATTTTTAATATCAGAGCAGCTTTGGTGAGTGAGGTTTACTTTATCTGCTGTTTCTGTGGTGCTATTTGATATTTCACCAATTGTTGAGCTCATTTGTGCCATAGCTGATGCTATTTGTTCTAAACGTTCACCTTGTGCCGCAATACCTTTTTCAGTCATCGCGGATTGTTTATCTAAGTCGGTCGCAATGTTATTAAAGCTTAATGTTGAATCTTTCATACGACCCAATACAGTACGTAATTTTGCACTGATCATTTGTTCTCTGTAATCACTTATACTATGTGGGTTATAGCCGCTATAAATATAACGAGATAGCGAATCAGACTTAGCTTTTTGATCACGTAATATTTTAGGTGTCACAATTAGCTCTTCATAATTAAGAGCAATAACTAAACAGCAAATAAATAAGTTTATTAAGGCAATGCTTAGCGAACCAAATAGAGCAACATAAATTAGCCATAGTAATACGCATACAAAGCTGATGCTTTGTCTTATTGTTGTTTGTTCTTTGAGGCTAAATAGTGACTTACCCGCATTTATTTTATTATATAAGTCTTGTGCTTGTTGTTTTAGTTGTTGGCTTGGTTTTGTTCTTACAGATTGATAGCCAATAAGCTGACCATGTTCAAAAATAGGCGTTACAAATGCATCAACCCAATAGTAGCGGCCATCTTTACAGCGATTTTTTACCATACCTCGCCAAGAATGGCCTTGTTTTAAGATATCCCACATTTCTTTAAATGCTGCTTTAGGCATATCAGGATGACGTACTATATTATGATTTTTTCCTATGAGTTCTTCTGAGGTGTATCCAGCGATGATACAAAACTCTTGATTAGCATAAGTTATTACTCCCCTTAGGTCAGTCGTAGAAACAAGTTCTTGTGACTCATCAAAATGGACTTCTTCATTTTTTAAGCTTTTATTATTGCGCATTGTATTTTTTATCATCCTTTATCGTTGGCGTCATTATATTGCTTGTTAACTACAAAGCAAAAAAACAAAGTATTTCTTTAGTACTTATAATTTAAATTTCATATTTTTATGATCTACATCAAGTAATTGAATTGTTAAGCTGATTATTGAAAGTTAGGTGAGCCAATGTCGTGTAAGTGCCGGTCTATTTATTGATGAAATTTAATCTTTACTTTGAACTCAGAATAAAATGAATCGACTGCAAGTGGATTCAACACCGTAAGTACTGCAATGAGAGATTTTGAGTCGCGTGAGTCTTCACGTTTTTTAGGTTAAATACCCATGCAAAAAAATTGTATAATACCAAGAGCGGTGGCAATATTAGGGTTTACTGTATGATGCCTGCCATATCAAACGCATATCCAAATTGGATAAATGATAATTAATTTTGAGAAATTGTTTTGTTCTTAGCAATTTAATCTTGAGTCTAGGTAATTAGCCCCCATAACCCTATGATTAAGCCACGTGGCCCGAGGAAGCATTTTTGACAACACATGATTTAACAAATACGCTAAACGCGTTATCAGCAAATGAGCATAAACACGCAGTTAAAGGCATTAAGCGTGGTATTGAGCGAGAGTCGTTAAGAATAAAAAACGATGGTGTTATATCAGCTCAAGGGCATCCTAAAGGGGTTGGAAGTGCATTAACTAATGGGCATATCACCACTGATTTTTCTGAGTCTTTGCTTGAGTTCATTACCCCTGTTAGCGAATCGTCTATACAGACACTTAAGCAATTAAAAGATTTGCAAAAATTCACTTTAGAAAAAATGGGCGATGAATTACTGTGGCCTATTAGCATGCCGTGCTTTATTGAACATCAAGATGATATTGTATTAGCACAATTTGGCAGCTCAAATACTGGTCAAATGAAAACATTATACCGTGAAGGGTTAAAAAATCGTTACGGTAGTATGATGCAAGCAATTGCAGGCGTACATTTTAATATTTCTTTTCCTGACACACTTTGGCAATCAATTCATTCACTAAAACAAAGTAACGCCAGTTTACAAGATTTTATCTCTGATGGTTATTTAGCACTGATCCGTAATTTTAAACGCGAGCTGTGGTTGATAAGTTATATGTTCGGTGCATCTCCGGCGCTATGTAATTCATTTTTACAAGGTCGCAAAACCGACTTGCCATTTAAAAAATTAGGGAAAGGTACACTTTATTTAGAAGTCGGTACTGCACTTCGTTTAGGTAATCTGGGGTATACAAATAGCGCACAGTCATCATTGCGCGTAATGTATAATTCACTAGATGAATATGTAGCGGGTTTGAAAAAAGCGATCAATACCCCATCTGAAATCTATAGCGATATTGACGATTATACGAGTGAAGCTCCTAAGCAGCTTAATAAAAATATTTTGCAAATAGAAAATGAATTTTACTCACCAATTCGCCCTAAACGAAATGCTAAAAATGGTGAAACGCCGACAGACTCGCTGCTTAGAGCTGGCATTGAGTATGTAGAAATTCGCGCATTAGACGTAAACCCTTTTAGCGAAGTGGGTATTGATATAGAGCAAATTCACTTTTTAGATGTATTTTTAACATATTGTTTATTAAAAGATTCAGCTCCAATGGATTGGAAAGAACAAGCACGTAGTACAGAAAACCTCGACACAGTAGTCAATCAAGGTCGAGAAGAAGGACTAATGCTTAACTTTAATAACGAAGAACGAAGCCTGCAGTCGTGGGGGGGCGAAATATTTACCCAGCTAACGGATGTTGCTAGATGGATGGATAATGCTTACGGTGTTAATTATTACTCAGATACTATAAAGCGTATGGCAACGTGGATTGATAACCCCGCACTGACTTACTCGGGACGTTACGTTTCACAACTAAAAGAATCTGGTTTAGATAACGGGCACTTCGCATTAGCATTAGCTAATAAGTATAAAAAAAGTCATGCTGAAACTGACTACAGTGAGTTTTTAAAGCCTTGGCTGGAACAACAAGTTATAGAGTCTAATGAGGCACAAGTGGCAATTGAGCAAGCGGATACGCAATCGTTCAAAGCATTCTTAGATGCATATTTTGCCAGTAAGTAAGTTTAATGCCCACTATTTTTAGACAAAAAAACGCAGCCCAAGTTGGCTGCGTAAATACTTTTCAGGGATGAAACAATGCTGTACTGCTGCATTATAAAATCAGACCCACACTTTTTATAAAAGTTCAGTGAGATCTAAAAACATGAAAAAAAATGCACTAATGTTATCTCTAGCTATTACTCTTGCGGGGTGCGCTACAGCACCACCAAAGCAACCGAATGATATTTGTAAGATTTTTAAGGAAAAATCCGATTGGTATTTCGATGCAAGAGACGCTCAAGAAAAGTGGGGTTCACCTAAGCATGTATTAATGAGCATGATGTATCAAGAAAGCTCATTTAAACACGATGCAGCGCCACCAATGGAATACTTTTTGTGGATAATTCCAACTGGGCGTGCCAGTGACGCTTATGGTTACTCGCAAGCTAAGACTCCTACATGGGCAGATTATATTCGCGAAACAGGTAATAATGGTGCTGATAGAGATGACTTTGATGATGCAATAGATTTTATGGCATGGTTTGTTTATAAAACGCATAAAGTGAATGGTATTTCTAAATGGGATGCTTATGCGCAATATCTTAATTATCACGAAGGCTGGGGCGGATATAAGCGTGGTACTTATAAAAAGAAAAAATGGCTAATGGGCGTCGCAAATAAAGTTAAACACCGAGCTAGTCGCTATGGCGCACAATTAAAGCGTTGTGAAGAAGAGCTTGATAAAGGGTGGTTAGAGCGATTATTTAGTTAATTAACCTGAATTCTGGATAATAAATCTATCTCGAGTAGCTATTTTCAGCGTTAATTTTATTGAATTTACTGAAAATCTCTTAACCAGAGTTTAGGTTAATTATTTTCATTACTAAAAAAGGAGCCAATTCGGCTCCTTTTTACTTTAACGAGTTCGTTTATTGGGATGTATTTTTACCTGTTTAATCATGTTCTCTTTTACTTCAAGTACTTCAACAGGGTATCCCGCAATACGTAAACTAATATTTGCATCAGGAATATCTTCTAAATATTCAACAATTAAACCACTCAATGTTTTAGGACCGTCAAGTGGGAAATCCCAACCCATTTCTTTATTTAAATCGCGTACGTTAGCACCGCCATCCACAATACAAGAACCATCAGTTTGGGTTGTTACTTCTTCGCTCGGAGTGCGTGTTTGTGTTGTTGTAAAATCGCCAACCACTTCTTCTAAAATATCTTCAAGGGTTACTAGGCCTTGAATATCACCGTACTCATCAACGACGAGGCCAATACGTTCTTTAGATAATTGGAATTTTAAAAGTTGAGTATTAAGGGACGTACCTTCAGGAATAAAGTAAATTTCACGTACAGCACGTAGCAGCGAAGGTTTATCAAACTGCTCTTTTGTAAGAAGCCTAAGCGCATCGCGTGAGTGAATAAAACCGACGGCATCATCTATGTTATCTCTGTATAACAACACACGGGTATGTTGTGCATGAGTTAACTGGCGGCTAATTAGTTTCCAATCATCATTTATATCTATCGCCACAATTTCGTTACGTGGGATCATGATATCTTCAACGGTTACTTGTTCTAAGTCTAAAATTGAGGTGAGCATGCTTTGGTGGCGTGCAGGAATAAGTGCGCCTGACTCATTGAGTACGGTTTTTAATTCTTCTTTACTCATACTGTGTTCGTCTATTTGAGCGGCGCTAATACCAAATAATCGCAGTATTCCGTTGGTCATCCAGTTAATAACAACGACAAAAGGGAATAGAATTTTTAGTAACCCTTTAAGTATTATTGAGCTTGGAAAGGCCACTTTTTCAGGATAGAGGGCAGCAAGGGTTTTCGGAGTTACTTCGGCAAATATAAGCACGACTAAAGTTAACACACCCGTTGCTATAGCAATACCAAGGTCACCGTAAAGGCGAATGCCTATAATCGTAGCCACTTGGGCTGCTGCTATATTAACAAGATTGTTACCGATTAAGATTAAACCGATGAGCCTATCTGGACGGCTAAGTAATTTACTGACTCGTTTAGCTGCACGATGATCCTCTTTAGCGAGGTGTCGCAAGCGTATACGATTGATTGACATAATTCCGGTTTCAGAGCCGGAAAAGTAAGCAGAAAAAAGCACCAAAAAACCTAAAATGATAAATAGGGTACTTGTCGATATGTCGTCCAACGATGGATCCTTTTCTTATAAATCAATGCGTATTAAGCTAGAGTGAGCAAGCAGAGTCAAGTTAAAACTTATTTAGTATTACTTCTTGTATGAAACGGCTGCCAAAATAAGCAAGTGTGAGGATAAATGCAGCAATCATAATTGTAATAACGACCGGTTTTCCTCGCCAACCTTTTTTCATATGACCTAATGCAACAACAGCAAAAATTACCCACGCGATTAACGACAGTATCGTTTTATGGATAAACTCTTTAGCAAACATCCCATCAAGAAATAAAAACCCTGACAGCAATGCAAAAGTAAGAAGGATTGTCCCTAAGTTTAAAAGTTGGTAGAGCTGGCGCTCAACAACCATCAGAGGGGGTAAATGACTGTGTACAATTGCTAAATCTTTTCGTTTTAATCGCTTATCGATAAAGTAAAACTGTACGCCATATAGGGTAGCAATAATCAAAATACAGTATGCGAGTAAAGAAATAGAGATATGTGTCACTAAGCCTATTTCAACATTTATACTTTGCAACAAAAGATGGTGCGGTATAAATAAACTAGCGATAGTTAGAAGTGCTGCGAAACCGTAAACAACCGGAAGTAATAGGGTCGCCGGAAACTTTAATGACACGGCTGTGACAGATACAACAATAACCCAACAGGTAAGTAAAGAGACATTAACGATACTTAAATCTTGACCATCGGATCGAAACACTGAATTCACTAACAGCAGCATGTGCGCCAATATAGCAACCGTACTTAATATTACAGTTACTTTCTGGCTAGGGCCTTGTTGATGAAACAGTCGTGATAGCACGTGAGACGTTGCTAACACATAAAATAAACTGGCAATAATAGTTAAACTAATAATCAGCATTGTGCTTGGGCCACTTAATTTGAGTCAAAAAATCCTTGTTGTTATATTGGCATTGTATTTTATAGCAAAGCAAATGGATAGACCTTAAAAAAAGAAACTCAACTAGCGGCACTTGAACACTGTATTGTCCGGCACCATTTACGGTATACTGTTTTTAATTCAAATTTAATAATATCAATATCCTTAATTGGATGGCTAAATAAAAAAGCTGTGTAATTAGATTGATATAACGTCTTATCGGAACCGATACATGTTTGAGAACCTCCAAGAACGATTAGGTAAAACCTTAAAAAATATCAGTGGTCGTGGCCGCCTAACTGAAGACAACATTAAAGACACTCTTCGTGAAGTGCGTATGGCTTTTTTAGAAGCCGATGTGGCGTTGCCAGTTGTTCGTGACTTTGTAAAGCAAGTAAAGGAACGTGCAGTCGGTGTTGAAGTTACAAAAAGCTTAAGCCCAGGCCAAGTATTTGTAAAAATAGTACGCGAAGAGCTTGAAAAAGCGATGGGTGAAGCAAACGAAGAGCTAAGCTTAAACGCGCAACCGCCTGCGGTTGTAATGATGGCTGGTCTTCAAGGTGCAGGTAAAACAACCAGTGTCGCAAAGCTTGCAAAATTTTTAAAAGAGCGTAAGAAAAAATCTGTACTAGTAGTGAGTGCCGACGTATACCGTCCTGCGGCAATTAAGCAGTTAGAAACGCTTGCTGCTGAAGTTGATGTTGATTTTTTCCCAAGTGATATCTCGCAAAAACCTGTAGATATTGCAACAGCAGCTATTTCTCATGCAAAAAAGAAATTCATCGATGTAGTACTTGTTGATACCGCAGGGCGTTTACATGTCGATAGTGACATGATGGACGAAATTAAAGACCTTCATAAAGCAATCAACCCAATTGAAACATTATTTGTTGTTGATGCAATGACAGGTCAAGATGCGGCAAATACAGCTAAAGCATTTGACGAGGCATTACCACTTACCGGTGTTATATTAACAAAGACTGATGGTGATGCACGTGGTGGTGCGGCTTTATCTATTCGTCATATCACAGGTAAGCCTATTAAGTTTATGGGTGTTGGTGAGCGCACTGACGCACTTGAACCTTTTCATCCTGACCGTATAGCGTCACGTATTTTAGGCATGGGTGATGTACTTTCATTAATCGAAGAAGTCGAGATGAAAGTAGATAAAGAGCAAGCTGCCAGAGTTGCTGAAAAAGTATTTAAAGGCGCAGGCTTTACCCTTGATGATTTTGCGGATCAACTAAAGCAAATGAAAAATATGGGTGGCATGATGTCGATGCTCGATAAGCTCCCTGGTATGTCTAACTTACCAGATGCAGTTAAAGGTCAAATGGGTGATAAAACATTTATCCAAATGGAAGCTATTATTAGCTCGATGACTAAAAAAGAGCGTGCACGCCCAGAAATTATTAAAGGTTCGCGTAAAAAACGTATTGCAGCTGGCTCAGGTACACAGGTACAAGAAATTAATAAGTTGCTTAAGCAATTTACGCAAATGCAAAAAATGATGAAAAAAATGAAAGGCAAAGGCGGCATGACCAAAATGATGCGCGGTATGAAAGGCATGTTACCTCCCGGAATGATGGGCGGCGGCGGCCCTAAATTTTAAATATTAGCCTTTAACTATTTTTGAAAGAATAAATAAACGACAAAAAAGGAGCAAATAGCTCCTTTTTTATTGAATAAATTATGCGCGTAATACCTCATAAGCTCTAATTTTCAGTTGAGATCACGGTTTAACCTACTAAACTGCCTTTTTGCTGCACTTCTTACTTGCGTTATTGCCAAAAACTCGTACAATTCCCCAGCTCCCCATTCTGGGGAGTAAATCTTATTAATGAAAACAGTCAATCTTTATAGAGGACGGTATGGTAACTATTCGTTTGCAACGTGGTGGCGCTAAAAAACGCCCTTTCTATCAAATTGTGGTTGCGGATAGCCGTTTCTCGCGTGACGGTCGCTTCATCGAGAAAGTAGGCTTTTTTAACCCAATTGCTTCAGGTCAAGAAGAAAAAATTCGTTTAGATTTACCACGTGTTGAACACTGGGTAGGTCAGGGCGCATCTCTTTCAGATCGCGTAGCTAAGTTAGTAAAAGACGCTCGTAAAGCGGCTTAATAGGCGTAAGTGTAACCATGAGTCAAGAGAACACCTCATCAATAATTGTCGTAGGAAAGCTCGGTGCCCCATATGGTATAAAGGGCTGGCTTAAGGTACATTCATTTACTGATGATCCCATAGGGATCTTCGATTTCAGCCCGTGGTTGATAGGGCAGCAAGGTAAATGGCAGTCCTTAGAAGTGGTCGACTGGCGTCGCCACAACAAAGGCTTTATCGCTAAATTTGCGCAAATAAACGATCGAGACGAAGCAATGGCTTATACCCATGCAGAAATTTCGATGGATTCAGCGCAATTACCTGAACTCCCGCAAGGTGAGTTCTATTGGCGAGATCTCATTGGCATGTCGGTTGTAACTGATAAAGGTTATAGCTTAGGCATTGTTGATGACCTGATGGAGACAGGATCAAATGACGTACTAGTTGTGAAAGCAAATAGTAAAGATGCATTTGGTCAAGCTGAGCGTTTGATTCCTTTTTTAACTGATTCAGTTATTAAAGAAGTTAAATACGACGCAAGAGAAATTACCGTAGACTGGGATCCTGGGTTTTAATGACGCAAACTAGTTCATTATGGGTAGGGGTGATAAGCCTTTTTCCAGACATGTTTGACGCTATTACAGACCAAGGTGTTACCGGTCGCGCAGTAAAAAATGGCTTAATTGATTTTAACTGCTGGAATCCGCGAGACTACGCTTTAGATAAGCATAGAACCGTAGATGACCGTCCTTACGGGGGCGGACCGGGTATGTTAATGATGGTTGAACCATTAAAAAAAGCGATTGCCGAAGCTAAAAAAGCTGCTGGTGATGGTGCTAAAGTAATTTATATGTCCCCGCAAGGGCGCAAACTTGATCAGCAAGGCGCTAGCGAACTCGCTAACGCTAAAAAACTGATTTTGATTGCCGGTCGCTATGAAGGTATAGATGAGAGAATAATAGAATCATATGTTGACGAAGAATGGTCAATTGGTGATTTTATTTTGAGTGGAGGTGAACTACCTGCCATGACATTAATTGACGCAGTAGCGCGATTAGTGCCGGGTGTGTTAGGTCATAACCAGTCAGCGGAACAAGATTCATTTTCGGATGGCTTGTTAGATTGTCCACACTATACACGACCAGAAACATTGGACGACAAACAGGTTCCTGCTGTATTACTCAGTGGTAACCACCAAGAGATAGCAAAATGGCGGCTTATGCAGTCATTAGGCAGAACTTGGTTACGACGTCCTGACTTGTTGCATAACCTAGCTCTGACTGAGGAGCAAGCGGTATTACTCGCGAAATTTCAGCAAGAGTACCAAAAAGCTTGTGGCTAGAAGACAGTTACACCTAGGAAAGTGAGAAACATAATGGCAAAAGTAAACCAAAATATTATTAAAGCGCTTGAAGATGAGCAGCTTAAAACAGACGTACCTGCATTTGGCCCTGGTGATACAGTGGTTGTACAGGTAAAAGTAAAAGAAGGTGCTAAAGAGCGTCTACAGGCCTTTGAAGGTGTTGTAATCGCTAAGCGTAATCGTGGTCTTCACTCAGCATTCACAGTTCGTAAAATCTCGAACGGTGAAGGCGTTGAGCGTGTATTCCAAACGCACAGCCCTCTTATTGATAGCGTAACAGTTAAGCGTCGCGGTGCAGTTCGCCGTGCTAAGCTTTACTATCTACGTGAGCGTTCTGGTAAATCTGCACGTATTAGAGAAAAACTTAACTAATACGCGCTGTTTATCAACGCAAAAAAACGGGTTGCATCCTTCGGGTTGCAACCCGTTTTGGTTTTAGAATATTATTTTCTCAATTCTCAATTCTCAATTCTTCATTAGTAAAATTTCAGCTTTAGCCTTTTCTCAGTTACCTGATCCTGTTAGTATTTATCGTATTGATTAGTTTACTTTTATGTAAATTTATATTTACGTTATTTGTTTTTTAAGGTGGGATGAACGTGGCTGACATAAGTGATTTAGCACAGCTAAGAGAGGGTATAGATGAATGCGACGCACAACTTGTTGCCTTACTTGCTAAACGTAACGGTATTACGCAAAAGATTGGTGAGATAAAACAACAAACAGGCGCGCCTTTACATGCACCTGAACGTGAAGCAGAGCTATTAGCAGCAAGACGACAAGAAGCGATCAATCAAAGTGTAAGCCCAGATCTTGTTGAAGATATACTAAGACGCATGATGCGAGAAGCCTATCAAAACCAACAAGCAAAACTTGCATGTGCTGCGCCAGAGCTTTCACCTATTGTTATTGTGGGCGGCCAAGGTGCCATGGGTCAGTTATTTGCTCAGCAGTTTATTCGCTCAGGTTACAACGTTAAAATTTTAGATAAAGATCAGCAAAACGAAGCGCAAGATATTTTAAAGGGTGCCAAGCTAGTAATGATCAGTGTGCCAATTAACGCATTGGGCGCTGTAGTAGCTAAGTTACCTAAACTAGATGATGATTGCTTACTTGTTGATATTACATCGGTAAAGCAATCGCCTATTAAAGCACTAAAAGCCGCGCACAGTGGCCCTGTAGTTGGCTTGCATCCTATGTTTGGCCCCGACATATCACACTGGGTAAAACAAACAGTCGTTGTATGTGAAGGGCGAGACCACCAAGCCGCAAAAGGATTATTAGAGCAATTACAGGTTTGGGGTTGTCAGCTTGTTGAGCTTGACGCAAAAAAACACGATGAAGCAATGCAAATTATTCAAGTAATGCGTCATTTAACAACCTTTGTCTACGGACAGTTTTTAGCAAAACAAAGCCATACACTTGAGGAACTACGTAGTTGTTCATCACCTATTTATCAACTTGAATTAATGATGGTAGGGCGTTTATTTGCTCAATCACCTGAGCTTTACTCTGATATTATGTTAGCGCAGTTTGATGATGTAGAGACTTTACTCGCGCAGTATCAAGATACCTTTGCTAACACATTAGCAAAATTAAAGGCGGGAGATAAAGCAGGACTTATTGATTCTTTTGCGCAGGCTAAAGTTTACTTTTCTGACTCGACAGAACACTTTTTAACGCAAAGCAGAAGCTTATTAAATAAAGCGAATGATTCAAAAGTGCTAGATTAATATTTGTTATACCGTTTGCTTAGATATGGGGGGGAATCCCTCAAATTGATTAAGTATTATTGCGGGTTGGTATTATACAGATTAGCACTGGTTAACTAAAAGGGCCTATATCGGCCCTTTTTGATTTATAAAATTGCTTATTGAGTATTCACGCTTACTGCCTGCAATGACTCGCTTTGGTAGCATCCTAAAATACGGACATATTGGGTGTGCTCTTTAAGTTTTTCTAGCGCTTCTTTTACTTGGCTATCCGCTAAATTTGCTTCTAAATCGACATAAAAAACCTCTTCCCATGGGTTACCAGGCATTGGGCGAGACTCCAGTTTAACTAAATTAATCTTATGCTGTTTAAAAATCATTAACGCGTCAGCAAGCGACCCCGCTTGTTGTTTTGTAGACATGATCAAACTGGTCTTAGTTGGAATTTGATTCGAAACTTGCAGTGGTTTGCGAGCAACAACAATAAAGCGGCTATGGTTTTCACTTTGATTAGCAAGATTTGTTTTAATAACTTCTAATCCTACGTTTTTCCCTGCTTGCGCTGAACCAATTGCAGCACTCATTGGCGTATTTAGTGCCGACTGCAGCGCGCTTGACGTTGAGTCACAGGTTTCGTGTTGTAACTCACCTAAGCCCTGTAAAAAACGACTGCACTGCGCAAATGGTTGAGGATGGGCGAATATTTTTGTTAATTGGCCTAGTTCTGTATTAGGTGTCGCTAATAAACAATGTTCAACGCTGTGTGTTACTTCACCAACAATAGATACTTGTGCGTGTTGGAGTAAATCAAACACCTCATTAATACTACCCGAACTGGTATTTTCAATAGGTAATAAACCAAAATCAGCTTGGCCGTTTTCTACTTTACCTGTTATTTCGTCAAACGATGTACAACCAATTTCAACTAATTTACCAGGACGGCGGCTAAAGTATTTATGACATGCTAGCTGGCTATAAGAACCCTGACCACCTAAGTAAGTTACACGATGTGTTTCACTAAGGGCATCTGGATTAAGGTTTTTTTGTAGCATAGCTTGTTGGTGTAAAACAGAATCTTCCAAAATAGTTTGAAAAACATTATTTACGTAATAAGCATCTAAACCTAGTGATTTACCATAACCAATCAGTTTCTCTAAAAGTGCGAGTTCACGTGCTTCATCGCGAATTGGTTTATTATTAGCAATTTTGTATTCAACCACACCATGGCTAATGCGGCGGCGCTTGGCGAGCAA
Organism: Pseudoalteromonas sp. BSi20495; assembly: GCF_000241185.1. NCBI lineage: Bacteria > Pseudomonadati > Pseudomonadota > Gammaproteobacteria > Alteromonadales > Pseudoalteromonadaceae > Pseudoalteromonas > Pseudoalteromonas sp. BSi20495. The sequence continues at coordinate 7,886 of NZ_BADY01000059.1, read as the reverse complement.
CACAAGTAAATCTGAATCTATTTCATTTATGTCGTGTCTTAATGTATTTAATACATCATTGGTCATTTTGGTTTCCTCATTCCAAAAAACAAGCTGTTATTATGCAGCAGAAATAAAAAAGCCTCCCGATTGGGAGGCTTTACTATTCGATTGATTTTATCTCACAAACAGGTCAGCCTCTTTTATATAAAGAAGCTAAAAAACGAAAAGGTAGTGTGAGAACAAATAATATTCATAATTACAATGTATGGAGAGTTACCATTAATGTCAACAGACAGTTATGCGAAATAATGACTTAACTATAAATTTAATATTTATCATTCTATTTTTTAGAGATAAACTATAAAAAATTTATAATTACGAAGCGGATCTGGTATATTTCGGCTACTGGTTAAAAATAATAACAATTACTAATAAGGTTGACCTGTGGTGTATCGACGCCCTCCATCGCGTTTTGGTGTTAACTCACTAAGTGTAAAATTATCATTGCTAATATCTGCAATTTGTTTAATTGCGGGCGTGTGTGCGGCCGCCTTAATGCTCAAGTCAGAAGAAAAGCAACTTGTTTTTGAAGAGCACGAAGTACTTAAAGGTTCAACAGAGTTACTTGTTAAGCAATTTGATGGATTGATTAAAAGCAAAGTTAATACCGCAGAGCAGGCCAATAAAGTTGTTGCAGAGCAGCTGTTCTCTACACAAGTTTCAATTGATCTTAAAAACAGGTCTCAGTTACAGTTTAACAGTGATGGTACAATCCGAAGTGCGTCTGCAGATGGTTTATCAGCAGCTTATTTACCGCAAGAGAGTTACTCACCTTTTTATAAGCAATTAATTAACGACTCAGAATCATTATGGCGAATTATCTCCCCAACAATTATTAATGATTTTTTTAATTTTTACTTAATTACTAAAGATAACTTTATACGGATATCTCCGCCTAATTGGGCACTAAATGCACCCGCCGAATTTAAGTTCACAAAAGGGCCTACATTTAATTACGCCCAAGGAAAAACTAACCCAAGCCGTGAACCAACGTGGTCAAATGTTTACTACGATAAAGTTTGGCGTAAATGGGTTATTAGTTTATTAGTTCCGATTTATGTCGATAATGAGTTTTTAGGTGTGACAGGTAATGATATTGCGCTTGATACGCTTATATTTCAGTTGCCTGTGGGCGACAAAGAAAAACATTTATTAGTATTTGATAGCAAAGGGCAGCTGTTAGCGCACCCAGAAGTAAGTTCGAGCTTATTAGCCAGTTACGGGAGTAAAGGTAAAGTACTTAAAACCTACGACTTTGTTAACCAAGAACTACAATCGATTATTAGTGATGCAACTAAAAGGAAGTTACCTGAATACGCGAATTCATTTAAGCAAAATGGTGAAGCGCATATTATTAATATCCGTAAAGTAGAAGGTTTAGATTGGTATATTGGTGTCTATAAAAAACGTTCATCGACGCTCTCAGCTCTTCAAGAACTGAAGCTTAAGTTTTTTGGGTTATTCATTCTATATGCGATTTTAGTTGCTTTATTGCTACATCAAGCACTTTATCAGCTTGTTCTTCGTCGCCTTCATACTTTAGTTTATGCAGTGACAAACTTTGGCCAAGGGAAGTTAACAACTGAATTCCCTGAAGAAAATAAAGATGAAATTGGCACATTGAACGGCTCATTTAGAGATATGGCAGTAGAAATACGCAAACTCATTGATGGCCTCAATATGCGTATCACAGAAAAAGAAATAGCAGAAAAAGCAGCTAATCGTTTATCCAAAGCGGTTGCATTTTCTGGGACTGGTGTTGTGATCACCGATGAAAACTTCTTTATAGAATATGTAAACCCTAAAATGCTTGAGATGACAGGGTATCAAGAAAGCCACTTTAGTAGAGCGCCGTTGTTAAGTATTATTGCCACCGAAATGGCCATTTTGGTTGAAGACATAGACATTGATCTGAGAAGTCGTAACTATTGGCGTGGTGATACACTTATTCAAGCTTTAGATAAACAACCCATTTGGGTTTCGCTGAGTGTTTCTCCAATTCGCGAGGACGGCGGAAAAATAACAAGTTATGTTGCGTCTGCGCAAGATATTTCATTTGTAAAAGAAAGTCAGCGTAAAATGGAGCAGTTAGCTTATTTTGACACATTGACTGGCTTAGCAAATAGAACGTTTTTTAGAATGCAGTTACGCAAATCGATGGCACTTGCAGAAAGAGGGCATTATGCCTTTGCACTATTTTACTTCGATTTAGATGAGTTTAAACGTATTAACGACACACTAGGGCACGATGCTGGGGATCAGTTGTTAATAGAGGTGGCAAATAGGCTAAAAAAACGTTTAAGAGCAGAAGATACCATTGCTCGATTAGGCGGAGATGAGTTTGCGGTTTTACTCAGTGGTATTGAGCATCAAGAGCATGCTACCGATGTTGCTAATACGATTCAAAAAACGTTAAATGTGCCTATAAAACTTGGCAGTAATGAAGTCATTATTAGTGCCAGTATAGGTATTACAATGGCCCCTTACGACAGCCTTGAAGAAGATCAGTTGTTAAAACATGCTGACTTGGCCATGTATGAAGCCAAAGCAAAAGGGCGTAATACATTTCACTTTTATAGCCAAGAATTGGACTCTGCGGCAAATGAGCGATTATTTATAGAAAACGAACTACGACAAGCCTTGAAAGAAAAACAATTCGCTGTTTACTATCAACCACAAGTCGATAGCCGAAGTCAGCATGTTGTTGGCTATGAAGCTTTGCTTAGGTGGTTTCACCCAACAGAGGGGCTTATTCCTCCTACCAAGTTTATACCAATTGCCGAGGCAACAGGTTTAATTGTTGAGTTGGGTGCTTGGGTACTTCAAGAAGCATGCGATTTTGCAGTTAGATTACAAGAGAAAGGCCGAAGTAATAATATTTCGATTAACTTATCTGCTCGTCAATTTAAAGATGCTAGCTTAGTACCAATGCTTAGTAAAATGATTATTAAATCAGGGGTGTCTGCTAAGCATCTGCATTTAGAATTAACCGAAAGCATGCTAATGGGAAATGTCGAAGCAGCAATAACGCAGTTGCATGAGCTTAAGGCATTAGGTGTTTCGATTTCTATAGATGATTTTGGTACAGGTTACTCGTCTTTAAGTTATTTAAAACGATTCCCGGTCGACATATTAAAAATTGATCGTTCATTCGTAAAAGACATTCCAGAGGATAGCAATGATATGGAAATCACGGCTGCAATTATTGCAATGGCGCAAAAGTTAAAACTTAATGTGGTTGCTGAAGGTGTCGAGACGATAGAACAAATACAATTTTTGCAAAATAATAATTGTTTTATAGTACAAGGGTATTATTTTAGCCCACCAATTACTGAGGCTGAGTTACCAAAATTGTTTGATAGGCTAAAGGATATACCTGACTTTGAAGCGTTACAAAGTGAGTAGTAAAATGCGGGTTTAGCCACCCGCAATTTTCACTTTAAATTTTAAGCCTTCGAGAATCGCTTTTAGCTTGTCTCGATCATCACCTTGAACTTCAATAGTGCCATCTTTAACTGCCCCACCTTGGCCCATTTTGCTTTTAATTGTTTTGGCCAGCTTTTTTAAATCATGATCTTTTGCATTTATTCCAACAACCAGCATAACTCCTTTGCCTTTACGTCCTTTTGTTTGACGTTCAATACGCAAAAAACCATCTTTAAAAATTTTTCCGGTACTTTCTTTTTCTGGTTTAGGCTGACTAATGCGCCCAGAATCCGTCGAATATACTAAGTGATTATCACTCATACCTAACCTACATAGATAAAATGAATTAAACAATGGCTCAAATGATAACAAATTTGCGCTAGTGTGTTTTTCTTTTTGCTAATTAGTTTTAACAGGTTATATTTAGTTTAAAGGAAATATTATTGGAACCCATATATGAACTTAACTAAGAGCACATCAGCGGATGGAACGACCTTAACAATACAAATTAAGGGTAAGTTTGACTTTAATTTAGTGCAATCTTTTCGACAAGCTTACGCTCAAATAAATGAAAATATAGTAAAAGTAATTGTTGATTTAAGAGAAACAGAGTACATGGATAGCTCGGCATTAGGCATGTTACTTAACATGAAAAAAACAATAGAAAGCCAAGTAGGTACAATTGAGATAAGTAATTGTCAGCCACAGTTACGAAAAATATTACAAATTTCACGCTTTGATAAAAAGTTTGATATTTGCTGATGATCCATGTGCTTATTGTTGATGATCAGGCGCTTAACCGAATCTTATTAAGTAAGATGCTTGAGGAGGACGGCTACAAAATATCGATGGCGTATAACGGTCTTGAAGCATTAAAAGTGCTTGAAACACAAGATATAGATATTATTTTACTTGATGTAATAATGCCTGTAATGGATGGCTTTGAAGCAGCTCAAAAAATAAAACAACGCTTTGATGAAGTTTACCTACCGATTATTTTTATTACTTCTTTGGATGATCAAGGTAGTTTTGAGCGCTGTTTAGAAGTTGGCGGAGATGACTTTATTCAAAAGCCTTTTGAAAAAGTTATTTTGCATGCAAAAATTAAAGCGCACAGCCGCACTCGCCAATTGAGTAAAAAAGCCAATCAACAAAAAGAACTCCTTCAATATCATCACAACCAAAACGAAAGAGAGCATGAGATTATTGAACATATTTTTAATAACTCACTCGAAAATCAAGATAAATTTAAAGACCACCTCGATTTCAACCTATCACCTGCATCTATGTTTAATGGAGACATGTTTTTAGTTGCACAAAGTCCCATTGGTAACCTTTACTGTATGCTTGGCGATTTTACGGGGCATGGTTTAGCTGCTGCTATTGGTGCATTACCTGCCTCGCGTGCCTTTTATAGAATGGTAAGTAAAGGTATGGCTGTGAACGACGTCGCCTCTGAAATTAATACGTTACTTTATAACTTACTACCTGGTCATATGTTTTGTGCGGCAACAATTATAGAGCTTAGTTCTTCTGGGAAAAGCATATCGGCATGGTTAGGCGGATTACCAGATGCGTATTTAATTGATCAAAATGGTGATGTTAAGCAAGTCCTTGAATCTCAACATATGGCATTAGGTATTTTAGATGAAGATGAGTTTGAGCACGAAGTTATTCATTTTGAAACAGATCATGAAACTCGTTTAGCATTTGCAACAGATGGGATTATAGAAACAACTAATAAAAATGATGTTTTTTTTGGTGAAGAACGCTTTTTAGAAACGTTAAAAAGTAAACCCATGGTTAGCTGTGAAAACATAGTTGGATATGTGAGTGAGTTTGCGGATGGGAGCGAGCAACAAGATGATGTCAGTATTGTTTTACTTAATTGTTTGCCTCTTGCTTCGCAAGAGCAGGTTAGAGAGACGTTTTCAACGTTAGCATTTAATTTGTCGCTAAGTTTAAATGCTAAGCAAATAAAGCAAACCGATCCCGTATACGATTTAGTTAATATTTTAAGCGGGGTAGGCGGATTAAAAGATCATCGTTCAAATATATTTTTATTACTTTCTGAAGCTTATAATAATTCACTTGACCATGGCGTATTGGGTTTAGACTCAAACATTAAACTACAAGAAGATGGTTTTTTTAAATACTATGAGATGAGAGAAAAAGCCCTCGCAGCGTTGTCAGATGCGATGATTATTATAGATATGCGTTATTGCCCAGATACATTAAGTTTATATTTTATTATTTGCGACTCGGGTCGAGGTTTTAATCGTGGTGAAAGTGCACTTTCTGCGACGAATAGTGAATTTGGCCGAGGTTTGTCATTACTTAAAGAGATAGCCGAGAAAGTAACTTACAATGCCAGTGGTAATCAGGTAGAAATGTGTTACAAGTTGAGCTAGCTCTGTAAAAATATCCATGCTATTATTCTGAAAACTTTAGATGTATGGATGGCTAAATGATTTCTTCTTACCTAAAACAAGCACAACTAAGTGCAAATCCTACTTTGATTTCAACAGAGCTTGAAAAGCTTGAGTTGCATCTTACAAACACAATTTTGCCTGATGTGCGTTGGGAGTATCAAATACCTGAGCTTGGCGAGGGCGGTGCGTGTAGTTTATTTGGTTACCTACAAGATGAGCCATTCAAATTAACTGACTACCTTAAAAGTGATGAGCAAACACAGTTTAAGCTAGCTAGTCTACAAAGTATTGTAAGCTATATTGAGCAGCAAACAGGTGTCGACTGGTATGGTATTTATCAATCAACCAATACCAGTGAAGGTAAGCAATTACTCAAATTGGCTTATCATGGGGTGCCAAGTCGTCCGTTGTTCCCATTAACAGAAGCTTTTGCTGCTGGTAGCAACAATGTACAGGTAGCGTTATCTCACCATGGTCGTATTATCAATAACGTCGAGGCGTATTTATCACAAGGTGGTGAATACTACACATGCGATCCTAAAGTTAAATCAGAAACCTGCTTACCTCTATTTAACGCGCAAAATGAATGCGTTGGTATTATAGATGCAGAAGCCTTTAAAAATGACTTTTTTGATGACAAGACACTTGCCGTTTTAATTGCGTGTTGTATTAAAATTCCTCACTTTCTAGTGTAAATAACACTAGTCAATGTGATGTGCTTTTATGTTAAGCTTAGGCTAACAGCTAACCCCTAAATAACGATAAGAGATAGCCAATGTTCTCAGTATTAAAACCATTACCAACAGATCCTATTCTTGGCCTTATGGCGGCCTATAAACAAGATACAAACCCTAATAAAATTGATTTAGGTGTAGGTGTCTACAAAGATGAGCAAGGCAATACACCGGTTCTTAAAGCGGTTAAAAAAGCTGAGGCGTTTCGTCTTGAAAACGAAATGAGCAAATCTTACATTGGTTTAGCGGGTAACTTAGATTACTGCCAAAAGATGGAGCAGTTACTACTAGGCGAACATCAAGTATTACTAGCAAATCGCGTGCGTACCGCGCAAGCTCCTGGTGGTACGGGTGCACTTCGTGTTGCAGCTGAATTTATTAAGCGTTGTAATACTAACGCGACTGTTTGGGTAACTAACCCAACATGGGCTAACCATATTAGCTTGTTTGAAGCGGCAGGCTTAACAGTAAAAGAATACCCGTATTACGATTACGAAAATAAAGATTTATTGTTTGATGAAATGATCAACACACTTAAACAAGTGCCTAAAGGTGATGTGGTTTTACTGCATGCATGTTGTCATAACCCAAGCGGTATGGACTTAAACGAAACACAGTGGAACACAGTTTCCGAACTTGCAAAAGAAGTTGGCTTTACACCACTTGTTGATATTGCATACCAAGGCTTTGGTGCTTCACTTGAAGAAGATGCACGTGGCTTACGTATTTTAGCTGATGCAGTAGAAGAGCTAATTATTTGTTCTTCATGTTCTAAAAACTTTGGCTTATACCGCGAGCGTATTGGTGCATGTTCACTAATTGCAAAAGACAGCGCAACAGCAGATATTTCAAACTCTGTAATGCTAAGCGTTGTGCGTAGTATTTACTCAATGCCGCCAGCACACGGTGCTGATATTGTTAATACTATTTTAAGCAGTACAGAGCTTACACAATTATGGCACTCTGAGCTTGATGAAATGCGTAGCCGCATAAACGGTTTACGTAGCTTAATTAAACAAAGCTTAGCAACTAAAGATATTGCGCAAGACTTCTCATTTATTGAACGTCAAAACGGTATGTTTTCTTTCTTAGGTATTAATAAAGAGCAAATTGCTCGCCTACAAAAAGAATACGGTATTTACATTGTTGGTTCTAGCCGCGTAAATGTTGCGGGTATTAGTCATTCAAATATTGAATACTTTTCAAATGCTGTAGCTGACGTTTGTAAATAAACGCAGTTAATATAAAAAAC